>JANODG010000107.1:0-4619 GCA_031412575.1 Bdellovibrionales bacterium | reverse complement strand
ACTCCACATCCATGTGAATATGAAGATTTATGTCGCGTTATCGGCGAATGATGAATTCCACTCGACGATTTTTTCTTAGCTCTTCTGGAGATAAATTCGGTGCAACTGGTTTTCTTTCGCCCCAACCGTCGAACTTAATCTTCTGGCCATCGATGCCATTAGCAACCATATAATTATAAACCGAGTTCGAACGATCTAAACTAAGTTTTTCGTTATATAAAGCAGCACCTCTTGAATCCGTATGTCCCCAAATTTCTAAAGTTTTGAATTCAAACTTTTTCAAATATCTTAAAACGTTTTGTAGAACTACGTCAGAAGACTTCGTGATAACAGCTGAATTTGTATTAAATGTGATATTTTGAACTTGAAGCTTTTCTTCCTCTTCAGGTCTACGATTTGCTAAAACGTCCTCATTCGTATCAATCACGATGGTTTGAATGTCCGAATCGTAATTCACGTTGGCATTGTCATCATCAGTCACATTCACGTCTGCAGGCGCTGTGATTTCTTCGTTCGCATCCGGAGCATCTAACCATCCGTGCTCGTAACCTTCTGGATAATCAGGTTTTGGATTGATGTTTGTGCCGTGATTTTGATTCGTGCCCTTACCAGGCCCTACACCAAGTTTACCTTGAAAACCTGTCCGGTAACCGACAGCGTAAAGTCTACGATCTGGATCACCAGGGAATGGGCCCGAAGCATCAATGTAGCCATCATAAAAACCTTCTGGAAATTCCCACCCACCGTTCATCGTCTGACCGTGATCTGGCCCTAATCCAGCATGAGGACCTAAACCATAACCGGATTTGTAACCTTCACGGTAACCTGGGTTATAAAATGAATCAGCAGACGTATCTTCTTCAGCTTTTTCATCAGCACCAGGAGCATCATTCCAACCTGTTCTAAATCCATCTGGGCAATCTGCATTCTTAGTCAATTGGCTGCCATGCTCCGACCCTTTGCCTTTGCCCGGACCGACCCCTAACTTACCTTGAAATCCTGTGCGATAACATTTAGGCCACATCTGACGATCTGGATTTCCTGGATAAGGTCCACTGCCATCTATATACCCGTCGTAAAAACCTTCAGGGAAATCTAAGCCACCGTCTAAACTGTCCCCGTGCTGAGGGCCTAATCCTGCATGAGGACCAATTCCGTGACCCGCCATATACCCTTGGCGATAACCTTCATTGTAATTTGATTCTTCTTCCTCTTCAGGAATTTCTTCTTTCACTTCTGATAATTTCTTTTCTACAACTAGTGGACGCTCAACTCCGCCAGATACTTTCTCTTTTGATTTTCCAAATAAGGAAGCAAAAGTGTAATTTACGCCGGCAAAAAGTCTAAACTGTGGAGTTGAAATCCCGTGGTTAATTTCGCGAGTTAAACCAAAATTTATATTATAAGCATCTTCGCTTTGAAGTTCTTTATGATAACGTCCACCCAATAAAACTTCGTATGAATTTTCATCTCGATCTGTATTACTTAAATCTGCATCAGGCATAGCCGCCCAAAGTTCACCAAGGGCAGACCAACTTTCGTTGACCTTATAGCTACCTGCCACTGAAAATAAAAACGAATTTCCTAGAGGCTCAAACACAGTAAATCCACTGATCTGATCGCCACTGTTCATCATTCTATAACCTAAGTTAAAACCCCAAAGCCATGCTCCAAAATTTTTATCAACTGCTAATTCTAAGTTAAAAGTTGGTCCTGCGCCGTCACCTACGTAAGGTAAATTATCAGTGCGGTTAAAACCTAAAGACCCTATGAAAGCGATACCACCACCGTCTTCAAATTTTGAAAGTCTATACTTAGAAAGTGCGCGAATTTCTAATAAACCATTGTTCGCATATTGACCTCTTAAGACCGAGTTACTGACATCTTGGCCCATGATCATAGGAATTGAAATTCCAAAGTCCCAATTATCCGTGATTCCGTAACCAATCCCTAAATGTGAAAAAAGTAAAGTATCCCCTAAGCTTGAGTCTGGAGAAGGAAGATAAATCGGCAGCGTTTCAGAAGCGTAATCAAAAAATACTCCTAAGTTTAAGTGACGTTTTTTTATAGTTTGCGAAGAATGGACTGAAATAAAATCCGTTCCGCTGTAGGTAGGGTTAAAATTTTGTGTTGGATTCCCAACAATATTTGCATTTGCCATTGGAAGACTTAGATTTAATGAAATCAAAAATACCAAGATCAAATTAAACGACTGTTTAATACTTTTATAATTCATAGGAACCCCTTGATAACCAACACTGACTACAGATTTAAGTTTGTTGGTATAATAGATAAGGGTCAATTCTAGACTCTGGTAGAAGCGTGTTTACCCGGCCTAATGGTCCAGTGAAGGATTAGGCATTAGCGGACCGTGTAAATTAAGAAACTTTGACCGGGTTCATCGTCAGATCTAAAACTTTTTGTGAAATTTGAAGAGGAAAACCCCCCATAAATGTAAATTCTAAAAGGGTGACTTAGGCTTAAACGTGTCAACTTTTCCGCAAGGATGTCGCTAGTTTCGGGGATCGTTGGATTAAACAAATAAAAATGATCTGCTTCGGGTAACTGCAAATTTGGATCAGCTAAATTTTCGGTTTTAAAATGAACATTTAAAAATCCATTACTTCGAGCTGCAGAATTGGCCCATTTTACTCTGATATCAACGAGCTCTAATCCAATAAAACTAACATTAGGTCTTAGTAGTCCAATCAATAAGCCTAAACGTCCAGTTCCTGATCCAAGATCGGCCACAAGTTGCCCGTCTTCTAGGTCCATAGCTTCAACTAAATTGATCAGTTCAGACCACGAAGTTTGTTGCTCGCCGTTCTTATCGAACCAGATCTCTTCGTCGCCATATTTTGATCTTTTAAGTTCAGGATCTAATCCATCCCCTTCACCTAAATCTAAAAGAATCTGTTTATGGATAGAATCGGTGTTGATCCCCATCAAGGCATCTAAAAGTATGTTAAGCTCTTTGAGCTTTTTTAAATTTTGTCGCCGAAGATATTGCATCCTTTTTTTTGCAGGGAATTGCAGTATCTTAGCTTTAAATTGGGTAAGCACTTTTTGCTCTATCTTGTAAAAATCAGACATCGCTTTTTTAAGCTTTAAAGAATCAAAATTCAAAGCAGGGTAATTTTTAAGTAAGGACTCTAGATGAGCGTTGTAACGTTCATGGTAACCTTCCTTGAACGAATTGTATAAACTCACCAGACTTGCCACTGAATTTTTTTCTAGAGTGTCTTCAATATCTGCATTTAATTTTTTATATTTATCAGCCGTCGGCCAATCCTTAAAGGTAAATTCGACCGAAGGATTTAGGTATGAGAAACACAGATGGGCTTGAGCTGAAGAGAAGGTCATCAAAATCAAAAAAAATAGCATAATCACCAGTAAAATTCTTTATAGGTTCGTTTCAAAACAGAAGATCAGCATATAGCATGCCATTTCTATAATTCTAATTAAAAACTCCGTATTTTATTACTTCTCGACAAATCAAGAGCCTAATTTCTTGTTGATAAAATACAGAATGTCTTTTTATGAGACATTCAAATGTAAGAGGTCCAAATTTTAAGCTCTAAGACTTTATTAATATTGATAAATACCGATGTTAATTCATGTTTTTGACTCTAAAGCTCATTTTAATGTTGAATCTTAGTTTAGTTTTCGCTCAAGGCGATGAAATCACCGATGATAGCGTCACTAATACGGTAGAAGTTTGTGAATCTATTCAAGTCAGAAACTATCGGGATTCATCGCGAGTCATGCAGCTAGAACGATGTTTGTCTGGCTTTGGTGGGGTCAGTTATGACGAAGCATCTGCTCCCGTAACTTATTACCAAGACAATAAACCATTTACCGGTTCTGTGAGAGAAAATAGTGGTCAGTTTATATTTTCTGACGGCAAAGAATTAGACAATATACCTCCAAGCCCAACCGTTGTGGATACATCCACTGACTTACCAAAAACTTTCAAGTGTGATGGCTCTAACGGAAACGAGCTGCAATGCTTAATATGTAATTGCTATTATGAAACTCGGGGCCAAAAATACGACGAACAAGTGATGGTGGCCAGAGTTGTACTATCACGAGTGTTAAATCCCAGGTTTTCAAAATCCGTCTGCGGAGTAGTTCACGAACGAAATACCCGAAATAACGTTGCTCAGTTCAGTTGGATAAGACTTTCAGAAGACAATTGTTTATCTTCTGACTGTTCAGCCACAAATCTAAATTATAAAATAAACAGCACATTAGGTTCAGCATCTAATTTTGCAAATACTTCGGAGAGTAAAGGCTTTAACAGCTGTGAAAAAGCATCAAGAGAAGCCTTAGGAAAACGTAATGAATATTTTGCGTCTTACTACTTAAATAAAAGTAAAGTTGAAGAGACACCGTCTTGGGTTAGCGCGTGCGAAGAAACCTTTCCCCCGGGTAGAACGACCAACAGAATTGCTAATAGTAATCTAGCTCACACGTTCTATAGAATTTGCGAGGAGAGCGAACAAAGCCTAGTTCCTCCGCTTTTAAGACCAAAAGCAAGACCGACGCCTGGGTCAGGCATGCCCTCTTCACCACGTCCGCGACCTCGCCCAACTTATATATCTGAACCTGCGGTCGAC
>JANODG010000106.1:0-3721 GCA_031412575.1 Bdellovibrionales bacterium | reverse complement strand
TCCAGTATTTCCGATGGCCGAGATTTTATCTCTGCGAGCAACACTTTGCCCAACCTTAACAAATATTTTGGAGTTGTGGGCGAATCGCGTAACAACTCCAAACCCGTGATCGATCGAAACGATTTTACCATAGCCAGGCTCGTAACCTACATATGACACCACACCTGCGGCTGGTGAAAATACCGCAGTTCCAATTGGACCTGCAACATCTAAACCTTTGTGTAATGTGACTTTGCCCGTGAACGGATCGTTTCTGTATCCAAAGTGTGAAGACACCCAACCATAGGCAGGATAAATACTTGGAGTGTGATCCAAAAGATCTCTACGTTCAGACAAATTATCCCAAAGTTTTGTCATATTAATTTCAACTTTTTGGGACGCTTTACTGGATTGCATAATACGCACTTCAAGATCTGAAAAAAACTTTGTTGATGAGGACTGGATTGCATTTGGTGATCTAGAAAATAAAGGCCACTTAAAGAAAGTTAACTTCTGTTCTTCGATGTCATCAGTTTCTGAATTGGCAACATCACGGTCAGCTTTATCGGGGACTAGATTTTCACCTGGTCGAGGCTCGGAGCTAAACACCAAATCAAGTTCACGATCTTCATCCGATACATCCGTGATGGCTTTTAATTTTGTACTTAGGGATTTTACTTTTTCAATTTGTAATTCTAACGATGATAGCTTAGCTGATAATGTAACGTACTGCTTTTCCATCTGTTCATTTTTTACTTTTAATATTTTATTTTCGTTGTTGGTTGCCACCAACTGAAAGTAATCCCCGACTATTCCAACTAAAGTTAAAAAAACAACACCAAAAATAAATAACGAAAAATGAATCCAACCACGCGATAAGCTCAAAACACGAAGAGGTGCTTTGTGGTTTCCAGAAATAATAATGTTATATTTTTTATCTGACTTCATGGTTCGTACTACCCCGTTAATCTCTCATCATTACAAAAACTTTAAATTGGCGCACTCATTATATTTTTGGCAACATCTTAACTGCCGATCGCCGGAAATCCGCTCTAGAGGATTAAATCCTATAGATAGCTCATTATTGCGAACTTTATTGATGAGCGTCAAAAACCCACCAAGCAATTCTTCCTAATTAAGACTAATGACTAGGCAACTTATGTTATCAACACCGCCGGATGCATTGGCCTCATCTATACATATTTGAGCCACTTTTTCGATGGGGTTCGCCGTTAAAATTCTAGCAATCTTTTCATTAGTAACCATTCCAGTTAACCCATCAGAGCAAAGTATAAACACATCACCTTTTGTGTAGGTCCTAAAAACCACGTCGATCTTCACCATCTGGTCATAACCCACACTTCGAGTGATTACGTTTTTACCAACCATTTCTTCGACTTTGTTTGGGTTAATAAGACCAGCTCGTATCTGCTCTTGAACCAAAGAATGGTCTTCTGTAATTTGCCAAATCTTTTTATTTCTGAACAAATACGCTCTAGAGTCCCCAACATTCGAAATAAAAATCTTATGTTGCGTTGCATAGAAGGCCACCATGGTCGTTCCCATACCCTCTAAGTCTTTATTGCTGGCTTTATGGCTGGTCTCGTAGATACGATCGTTAGCGAGTTTATAGGCCGTTTCAAGCCGACTTTCGATGGGGCTGGATGTTGTAGATTCGTGAACTAGAACTTCCTGTAATGTCTCGATAGCCATGGCAGAAGCGACTTCCCCGCCTTTGTGGCCACCCATTCCGTCGGCGACAGCGTATATGTTGTGTCTGGCGTTAACTAGGATTGAATCCTGGTTGATTTGGCGCTTTCGACCAACATCTGTTTTTCCATACGCTTTTATTTTCATCTTATTATTGTTTTTCACTCTGCTTTAAGAGTCCAGTAAAATTGATAGTGTAAAAATTTGCTGATTGAAATCGAGGGGTTAATCTTTGGTTTAGTCTCAAATTACCTCTGTTGTTGAAACCCAAGGATTTAGTCGCAAATAACTGGCCGCTTATTAAACCTAACATAATGCTCTATTTTTTAGGCCAATTTTCCGATAGGATAATTGATGATGATGTCTGAAAAGCCTCAATCAGGGCGGTTTTCATTTTTTCTAATAATATCCTTTTTAACCCACGTGGTTTTTTTTGCCGCGCTATATTTTGGACCCCAGTTTTTGTTTTTTGCTGAACTTCAACGCAGATTAAATCATACCGTTGAAAATAAAACTGAAGATTTATACACACAAATCGAACTTATTAATGAAGAAGAGTTAAGAAAACAGGTTGTAGAGCAATCTGACGTTTCTGTGAACGAAGAAGTTCCCGAAAATGCAGATTTCCTAAGTGGAAAGAATCAAAAAGTAGACAAACAAACTAAAGCCGCTAGCAATGGTAAGTTCAATAACAGCAGTGCCCCAGGGATAACCCAAATTGGGCAGAAGGCTCAAGACTCAAAAACCAAAGATATCAATAAAAAATCTGAAGTAAAAAACTTTGGACTTAATGGATTACCTATCGGCGATACATTAAACGTTCAAAATTTGGCTGAGAGCCGTGAGTTTGCCCCAACACTTGTTGGAGAAGGTGCCAGTCAAACCGACGATTACTTAAAAGACATTGATGAAGGTGCGCAGACTTTGCTGAACACCAAAGAGTTTATTTATTATTCCTATTTTATGCGTGTTAAAGATCAGCTGCGCAGCCACTGGAATCCAAGAATCAGAAAAAATATCCAAGTGCTTTACGCCAAAGACAGAAGCATCGCAAATTCAAATTTAAAATCCACTTCTATTCGTGTGACTTTAGATAAAAGCGGTTATTTAGAGAAAATCGAACTATTAAAAACATCAGGCTACGAAGAATTAGACATAGCAGCTATCCAAGCGTTTAGATCGGCGGCTCCGTTTTTAAACCCACCGACGGGTTTGTTAGAAAAAGACAAACGCATCCGTATCGTTTGGGATTTCATTTTAGAAAGTTAAAATCTATTATTCAAAAGTCACATGCGAATTTTTTATTTTAGAGACGCGCATGCTACAAATTAGAGCAAAGTTTTTTCTCTGCCTTTCTCTTTTTGACTTCAGAATTTTATTCATCAAGCAATCATCAAAATGTCAGAACTTTACAGATTGAGCCCGTATTCCAAGGGTTGCTAGCTCTCACCATATTTATTATAACTATAGATTAAATTAAGAAACCCGCGGTTTTTGCAATGTAATATCAAGTGATTTGGTAAAGTGCTTTAATCAAAAAAGTGTATGTTCGGGATGAAAAACGTACGCCAGAAAAATGGTTTTTAAACAAAGGATGTTTTAAATGGGATCAACGATGGCTAATAGTGCGACTAAAAATTCGAAAGTAATTTCAGAGATCAAAATTGATGAATCTCAAAAATCAGTATTATCCTCTGTCATAAAGCGCGCTCACTACCTGGCGAACCAAATGATCTATCAAGCAAACCACCGTAAGGACAAAGAAAAGGGTGACCCAAAAATTGGTGGTCACTCTTCGGGAAGCTCAAGCTCCATTCACATTCTAGGAACTTTACATTTATTATCTAAAACTGGATTTGATCATATAGCTAACAAGCCCCATGCTTCGCCTGCCGACCATGCCTTTAACTACCTTTTAGACTTACTTCTGAAATCTGACCTTTCAAAATTCTCTCAAGAAGAATCAGACACCGCGATGATGGGCTTACGTGCTTTTTCTAGAAATGGTGAACCTGTATTTCAATCCTATCAT
>JANODG010000105.1:0-5886 GCA_031412575.1 Bdellovibrionales bacterium | reverse complement strand
CCCGTCATTTGCGTTAAGCCAGTGTCCCCACCTTTTGCCACTACATTTGCATTAAAAGATCCAGACTCTTGCCAAACTTTAGCTGTGAAGATTATGGGATCAATTCCGTAAGCCGCTGAAACGCTATAAATTTTTTGAGCCAATTCTTTCGGACTTGCAGAGCCCCTTGGGTTGGGATTTACTTTCGTAATTAGTCTTGTAATTTTGTTGATAGTTTCATTCCGTCCTAAGTTGATAGAGTATTTGGTAAAGTAGTTTCCAGCTAAAACTACCATTTGATTATTTGTAATATGATAACCAGCCCCATCCTTAAATTTTGTTTCATAGTTGGCATGACTGGCATTAGCGATATCTAAATAAACAAATAAAATCGAAATTAGAATTAATTTTAATACGGTTAATGACTGCATAGTATTCCCCCATCGAAAATTAAAATAAGGCATTTAGGTTATCAAGCGCATGACCTATCACGCAAACTTTGATGGGAAAAACTGGACATTGGAATTTAATTTTCGTTTCTGCGCATAGGCATGGAATCTATCAATTCATAAATGGATGCCATGTCGGTTACTTCATAGAATGTTTTTTTAACTAAGCCATCTTTTCCTATCAAAACCATAGAAAAAGAATCTAAGGATAACCCAATTTTTTCAATCAGTTTTGAATCAGAGATGGAGATCATCAGAAGTTGACGGTCTAAATTATCCCGGGATGAAGAATTAAAAATTTCAGTTTGTCTTTTAAAATCTGGAAGTTCAGACTTACGTAAAACTAACAAACGATTCTTCCATTTAAATTTTAAAAGATTCGAATTTTCATTTTGACCTAATGCTGTAAAAGAAGAATGTATTATAATAAGTCCAAAAATTATTTTAAAATTTAAAATGCGCTTCATTCTTACAAACTACGATGTGATAAATCTCGAGGTCAATACAATATAGATACTATCAAGAAGTGTTTATCCTCGTTAATGATGTGATAGGATAATTTTGCATCACGATGCAATTAATAATGCATGGGCAATTTGATCTTCGGGATTTATGTCTTTAATTTCTTTTTTTGTGTGGCGGTAAGAATCAATAAATATAGTCACTAAATTTTTATCAAACTGAGTGTCTGAATTATTCCTTATCTCTTCAAAGGCTCTTTCGATAGGCATGGCTTTTCTGTAAGGACGCGTGGTGATCATCGCATCAACCGCATCAACTAAGGTCACCATTCGTACAATCTCAGAAATGTCTTTTGCATTAAATCCGTAAGGGTAACCGCGACCATCTAAACGCTCGTGATGAAGCTCGACACCTTTTGAAACATCTTTAAAAAAATCCGAAAACATAAGTGGCTTAATCACTTGAAGGCTTTTTACAGGATGCATTTTCATCATGTGCATTTCAGGCTCGGTTAATCTGGCGGGTTTAAATAAAACGTTATCAGGAATTCCAACTTTACCTACATCGTGTAGTAAACCAGAGTATTCTAAAACCAACTGTTGGTATTCATTTAAACCTGCTGCTTTACCAAGAAGTCTTGCACTTCTTCCTACGCGGCAGCAATGAAAGAATGTGTAAGGGTCCTTCGCTTTGACGGTTTCAAGGATAGATTTTGTGACGGCTTTGGACCACTCAGGGATGTCATTCCAACTCATTAAGGTCGACCTCGCAATATGTCCGACATAAAACGTATCGGACTTAAGTCGACTAAATTAAACCAAAACTGTTTCTAAATCTTATTTTGAGACATTAAAATGTTTATAAGCTAAACAATTTTGAAAGAATTAAAACTTTTTTAGCTTAATGACTTTTTTAAGCTTAACGTCTTTTTTACGAACGGTGCTGTGAAGCTTTTTGTACTCAGCGCAAGTTGTTCTGGAGTGCCTGTAAAAATGAGCTCGCCCCCTTGCTCCCCACCTTCGGGTCCAAGTTCAACTATAGTGTCGCAGTTTTTTAAAACATCGATATTATGTTCTATCACTAAAACGGTGTTGCCTTGATCTACCAAGCGATGAAGTAGTTCGATTAATTTTTTGATATCTTCAAAATGAAGACCTGTTGTGGGTTCGTCTAAAATATAAAATGTTCTTCCAGTCGACCGCTTAGAAAGTTCACGACTTAATTTTACTCTTTGAGCTTCGCCCCCAGATAATGTCAGTGAACTTTGTCCTAATCGTAAGTATCCTAATCCCACTTCATCTAAAGTTTTTAATTTTTCGTAAATTTGTGTTTGATGTCTAAAAAATTCTTTAGCATCACTGACTGACATTTCTAAAATATCTCCAATGCTTTGATCTTTAAATTTAATAGTTAAAACACTACTGTTATATCTTCGACCGCGACACTCTTCGCAGGGCACATAAACATCAGTTAAGAAATGCATTTCAATTTTGACCTGACCGTGACCTTTACAAGTTTCGCATCGTCCACCTTTAACGTTAAAACTAAAGTGTCCTGGTTTAAATCCTCGAATTTTAGAATCTGGCAAACGAGCAAACAAATCACGTATCAGTGGAAATAGTCCCACATAGGTTGCCGGAGTTGATCTTGGCGTTCGTCCGATTGGGTTTTGGTTAATTTGTATAACTTTATCAACGCTTTGATATCCACTAATGGATTCAAAGTTTTCAGTGTATTTTTTAAAACCATAAACCTTTTCGCTTAAGGCAGGGTAAAGAGTATCTATGATTAAAGTGCTTTTTCCACTTCCCGAAATTCCTGCAACACCAATCAATTGCCCCAACGGGAAATCAACACTCACATTTTTTAAATTGTGACCACTGGCTTTTTTAATACTTAAATTGCCTCTGGTTGTTAATCCGCGCCTGACGTCAGGATATGGAATTTTTTTCTTATGACTTAAATAAAGCCCGGTTAAACTCTCTGGATTATTTTTAATACTTTCTAAATTTCCTACGGCTTTAATCTCTCCGCCATACTCACCGGCTCTAGGACCGATGTCGACGATAAAGTCGGCGTTTTCCATTGTCTCTTCGTCATGCTCGACGACTATGATGGTGTTTCCACGGTCTTTGATTTCATTTAAATGTCTTAATAATTTGTGGTGATCACGGGGATGTAATCCAATTGATGGTTCATCCAACACATAAAGGACTCCAACCATGGAAGCTCCAAGTTGTGTGGCTAAGCGGATCCTTTGGCTTTCTCCTCCGGATAAAGTCGCTGAAGTTCTAGATAGCGATAAATAACCTGCGCCAATGTTTTCTAAATATTGAAGTCGACTTAAAATTTGTTGAACGATCTTTTCGCCCACGGTTTGATCTCGACCCGTCAATTTTAAATCTGAAAGGAAAGATTTTAACTTAGTCATAGAAACATTAGAAAGCTCTGCAATATTTTTTTCGTTTACAAAAACACTTCTAGCTTTTTTATTCAGTCGTGTCCCATCACACTCATCACAAGGAACTAAATGCGTTGGCACTTCATCTTCTTCATCAGAGTGCGATTCGGCCACATACTTAAAACGTGTCACTTGAGATTTTTGTCCATCTTGTCCGTCGACAAATACGGATTCTTCTTGAATATCAGTTGTGCCTAAACCTTTACACTCTTCGCAAGCTCCACGAGGATTATTAAAACTAAAATGATTTGGATCTAATTCAGGGAAACTATACCCACAGGTAGGACACGAAGAATCCAAAGAAAATAGGTCTTTCTCTTGAGTATCTAGATAGATAATGGAAGCCAAACCTGAAGCAATATCAAACGCCCGATTTAAACTACTTTTGATTCTATGACTAAATTTTTCTTCCACTGGAAGTTGATCAACAAGCACGTCAATATTATGAGGCTTGGTTTTAGCAAGTTTATTGATTTCTGAAAGTTCAACCCATGCCCCGTCGATGAAAGCGCGAATAAACCCTTTCGACTGCCAGTAGGCGATTTCTTTTTGAAACTCGCCCTTTTTTTCATTGGCTACAGGAGCTAAAATTTGAATTTTTTGTCCCAAGTGTCGGCTTAAAAGTTGCCCCAATACAGTCTCAACATCAGATGATTTTACGTCTAAATTATGATCTGGACATCGAGGCTGACCAATTTTTGAATATAAAAGTCTTAGATAATCGTAAACACCTGTGATGGTGCCCACTGTTGACCTTGGACTTGTGTTTGTTGTTTTTTGTTCGATGGCAATCGCAGGTGTTAAACCTTGAATGGATTCCACATCAGGTTTTTTAAACTGCACCATGTACTGTCTAGAAAAACTAGAAAGACCTTCTAAGAAGCGGCGCTGGCCTTCGGCATAAATAGTGTCGAAGGCTAATGATGATTTTCCGCTTCCACTTAATCCTGTGATTACGATCAAACTATTTTTCGGTATATCCACCGATACATTTTTTAAATTATGTTCGTTGGCACCTTTTACTTTAATAAAACTGTTTTTCAAATCTGATCGCATTTATGTTATATAGCTCAGATTACTTTCTATGTTTAGTGCGGCAAGAAAGATTACCACAAACCCCATAAAGTTCTAAAACGTGACTTGTTAAAATAAAGTCATGTTCGCTTGCAACTTCAAGCTGTAATCGCTCGATGTTGTCATTTTGGAACTCAACAATCTTTCCACATCCAACACAAGTGATGTGATCATGGTGATTGTTCGGAGAAAGTTCATATCTTGCAGGCATTCCACCCATACGAACTTCTGTCACATATTTGTTGTCTGTCAGCTTTCTTAAAAATCTATAAACTGTAGCGAACCCAATCTCTGGATGCTTTTGATTTACGATTTCATAAACCTCTTGAGCTGTAACGTGGGCTTGACCCATATTTAAGGCTTCTAATATAGCCAATCTTTGTTTCGTTACTTTTAAGCTCATTTCGCGAATCATTCGCTTAAAGGCTTTAGAATCTAGACGATCACGAGTGACTAATTCTTCCTTGGGATTTTGTTCACCACGAATTAGTGCGGGCATTCCGTCTAAACCTAAGCTTTCACCTAAATTGTTATTACCTATTGGTAATTCTTTGTATAAACTTTGCATAATTGCTCCCTGTTCATAAGCTTTTGGTTTTAAGCACGCTTTTAATGTGCCTAAAACGTTAAATTAAATTTTATTTCCAAATTTTGATGTTTCACTCACCGCATTGTGTGAATGAAGACTTTCTAAATGCTCTACTCTTAACCAAAAATCTTGTACTTGTTGGTCGGTATTAATTGCTGAATAAATTTCTCTGGCAGCGTCCTCACAAAACATGAGGTGTGAACCGTTTAATCTTGCAAATTCTTGCTCGTCTTCTCGCTTAACTGCAGTTTGCACTGGAGTCTTTAATGTCTTTTCTAATAGATCGATGTATTTCATGTAATCAACGTCCACTTGATTGTCGATTTTAAGTCTAACTGTAGCCTTACTTCTTTGTGCATGAGGAGTCGCTACAATGGACTCTTCTTGTTCAAGCCATTTTGCCACTTCATTGATATCCACTTCTTTTTTAGAGCCAAAATCTGCAAGCCATTTATTTTTTATCAACTGTCTGGCTAAAGCGGCTGAGCATGGGCATGTGCTCGAGTAAATCACTTCAAACTCATAAACTTGCTCGAGTTCTCCATCTTTAGCCAGTTCCCAATTTAAAGTGATTGGATAATGTCTTAAACCTTCAAGATCGCTCATCAAAGCTTTACGCATGATTGGCATTTCGAATTTAAGCTCAACTTTGGCTTTATCGCTTCGTCCATCTTGGCTTAAAATCATTTCCTGAAGCAAAGATTTTATATTTTCTGTCTTTGCGGATTTGTTTTCTAAATTTTGTGTGGCTAATAAATAAATCCGAGACATGTGAATACCTTTAGCTGTTGGATCAATTAAATTCACATATATGTTTGCTTTTGCTGGAAGGTTGTAAATTATTTCACCGGACTTATACTTTAACGAAGTTT
>JANODG010000104.1:0-40167 GCA_031412575.1 Bdellovibrionales bacterium | reverse complement strand
TCAAATTTAAAACTTAAAACTCTTAAGTTCTATACCTTTATTTTCAAACTCTCGACTTATGGCAAGCAAAGCAAGCTTAGCCACCCATCCATAAACGTTTTCCATCATTTTACCTTGATGATCGAATTCCAAATCAGAAACACAAAGTCTTGAAAACACCGCCCCAGGCGCGTTTAAGTTGTCCTCGGGACCTTTTCTTTCGTTAGCTCTCAAAAAACCACCTGCTAGCTTACAACCCAACATGTAGATTGCAGGTTCAGCCACAAAGTCTTTTTGGTTTTTTACAACCGTTGGAATGCCTTCTTGTAAAATAACACTTTGAATCCCTTTACCACCCTTTGCGGCTTTCATGGTTTTTCTAGTTTTATAATTCCAAGATTGAACATCTGTTGGATTTTTAACTTCAATAATTCCAAGTCCGTAAGTGCCCGCATTGTTTTTGATAAACATATATGGATTGTCAGGAATTTCATTAGCTTCGTAATCGGATTTAAGTTCGCTAAAAAATCTCTCGCAAGTCAAAGTCAAAGCTTTCATTCTGTCTTCATTTTTCAGATCAAAATCTTCAAAAGTTTCCGTTTTGATTTTTAAAACGGAACAGTTAATTTTTGTAATGTCACAAAATTCTTCTACAAGCTCGTTATAAAATTTAAAAAAACTTTCTTTTCTACGATTTTGCCAACCCATGGATAATGGAGGATTAATTTCGACATTTGCGTCTTTAATCCAGCTATCAAAGGCTGTAGAAAAATCATTGTTACTTATAACTAGATCTAATTTTTGGTCGACATGCACATTATTGTTTTCATCTAATTTTGCAGGAAAAACCTCTAATTCAAAACCAGACGCAGATTTAAAAGTTCTTTTATCTTCGTAAAGATTTGGTAATAAAATTTTAACATTAAAACCAGCTTCCGAAAGTAAGGTTTTAATCCAATACACGTTATCCCAGTAAAATAAATTTGTAGTGTGCTCTTCTACAAAAAGACCGATGTTCTTTAAAGATGATCCGTATTTACCAACTAAATACTCTTTGGCTAAATCATATGAATTTTCTTTATCGACCTGACAGATGTTATTAAATCCAGCTGGGTATAAATTGGCATCAACAGGCGCGATTTTATGACACGAATCCCTAATATCAAAGCTTGAGTAGAACGGGATGAATTGTGGCTTAACAAGAGAGTTATACCACTTTTCGAGTTCGGCATATTTTGGAACTATTTTATCATGCAATAAGTTTTTCGTATTCATACTGACCTCTGATTTCAGCAAATGTTACAGCAGATCCAACTACTGTTATAGGCAAAAATATTAATGTCAAACCAGGAATAAATAAGGTCGGAAGTAACCAAATAATCATGCCCATAAAAAAGCCAAAGTGACTTAAATAAATATAAAATCTGCGCCCCAGGCTAACTTCATAAATTTCTAAGGTGTAATCCAAACTGTCTACCGCCATCACATAACCCGAGTAGATTAAGGCTAAAATTTGCAAACCTGGTACAAACGAAATGATAAAGACGAAAATTCCGATGATTAAAAAAATCACCATTCTAAAAAGTGAAATCACAAATAGTCGTAAAGTTAATCTGATCCAAGTCGCTATATCTAAAGGTCTATTCGGAAAAACTTTACGTTTCACTAGAATTCGCTCGCAAATTAAGGAATAAAATGGGATCGAAAGTAATTGAACGAAGAAGAAGCTTAAACAAATTATAATTAACGAAAATATAAACTTAGCCAGTAGATTAGCCAGCCAAAAAAGCGATTTATAGATATAATTCTTTTCCGAGATCCATTCCGGAAGATACTGTTTTAACATGGTTTTTACAAATTCTCCGCTATAATCCCAACCATAATAAAAGCTGTAATAAAGCATGGCTAAACCAATGCTCAAAGGTATCAGAACGTAAATAAAGATTCTTAAATCTGTTAGAATTTCTTTAACGCCTTTAGGTAAAGCCATCAACCCATGGTAGAAATTCAAATCTTTATGCATACAAAACCTTAGACTGCTGAATAAGATCGGATTCCGTTGAAATTTGTGCTAAAAAATTTGGGATTAAAACAGTGTTGATCTTTTTATTCTCTTTAATGGACTGAATCTTATTAAATTTGTCTAAATGAGATTTTTTAAGATATTCTAAATGCTCTTTTAAAGTTGTTAATCCTTTTTTATTCGATATGGCTACTGAACTTTCAATATCTTGAATTTCATAACTTTCAAACTTGTTAACGATCAAAGTGCTGATATCAATGTTCTTAAGCTTCATCTGTTCTATTTGCAATAAGGCTTGGTCTAATCTTTCAAGCTCATACGAAGTTATAAATTTGTACTTAGTATTTTTCGAATCCAAAATCTTCTGGCTTTCTTTAAGGGTGTCTAAAATGATGGGCTGAAGGGTTTCTAAAGCTTTCATTAAGGAAATTAACTGCTCGAAGAATTCTAAACCTGTTAATTTTTTTAACGTCGAGAATGCAATGTCACGGGTTTTTCTAAAAAGTTTTTCTAACCAGTTCTTATTAAAATCACCGATGAACAATTTCACAATTGTGCTTTCGAAAAGATCCTGTAATTTTTCCGGCGACGAGAAAAAATCTAATGAATTTTGTAACGGAGGAGTGTCAATTATAATCAAATCGTATTTTTGACTTTTTAATTTTGTATTTAAAAAATATAAGGAGCTAAATTCTTGTACACCCTGAATGCGTTCGATTAAGTTCGCAAAAAGTTTATTTTTTTTAACACTTGTAGCAACGGCAGGGTCAACTTGACTTAATAGCTCTTCAAAAACAGCTTTGGGATCTAAAATATGCACGTGAAGGTTTTGCTTTAGCGTCGGATCTAAGTAACCTTTGTCTTTCACTAATAAGTCTTTTAATCGAAGCGAGGGATCAAAAGTAGCAATCAACACTTGCTGACCTTTGATAGCCAAGTCCACTGCACTTAACGCCGATATGGTTGATTTTCCAACACCACCTGAACCTAAAAAAAATTCCACTTTTGTTTCTTTCTGTGTTGATTTCATTTTATCATTCACTTCGTTGTTTTAAGTTGTTGTAAATCAATTTAAGCTTTTAACGATTTCTTTAAATTCAATTTTTAAAGCTTCAATAGAGGTGTCAGATGTCAGTATTAAATCTTTATCTTTAATCCCCTTTAAAACTTGGTTTTGTTGCTGAGCTAGGGTTTGAAGGTTTTCAATAGCTTTTAAATGAGTCTCAAATTCAGCAGCACTCAAGCCGTTTAAGTCTTCCAAAAGCTTGGGGCTTAGGGCTTTATTGAACCAAGGTTTGGATTCGAATCCAGATTTATGAAGCTCATTTTTTAAAAATTCATACTCAGACACCACTAAAGGCTCTGCTAAAAAAATATTATAAATGGTGGTTAAAGTTGGGTCCCTTAAAACTTTTAAAATGCCGCGACAATGAAAGCCCATTGGTCCAAAGTCGGAAACATCTAAAAGAGCGAGTGGAACTCTAAGGCAGGATAGGAAATGACCTGTTGATGGTGCGTCGACCACAATTTGATCGTAATCTAAAGCTGGTTTAACGTCCCTTAAGTGACTGGTCAGATAACCTAAAAAAGCAATTTCTCTAAGCGCGGGTGCGGCTTTGATGAGTGCGTTTATAGCTTTGGATCTATAGAACGTTTCATAAATCAGTCTTAGTTTAACGGAATATTTAACGAATTCTTGAAGGCAGTCTTCGCCATTCCAAGAGGCCACACTTAAGTTCTCGCTGATTTTTTTTGGTTGAAAACTAACGGGCCCTAAAGCTTTATGTTCCGAAGGGTTTTGATTGAACTCTAGCCATAAAGTATTATGTCCTGCCGAAGCGAGTTCCGTGGCAAAATTCATACTTAAATGACTTTTTCCTACTCCGCCTTTACCTGTAAAAAAGTGAATTTTTCCCTTTTTTAACATAAAAATCCAAAAGCACGGTTGAAGGCGAAACTATTCATAGATATACAACATATCACTATTATTAAAAAATTTTACTTTTTACTTTAGAAATTCGGTTTTCTATAAGAAAGCCCAAGGAGATAAACTATGAAATCCACACTTGAATCCACAGAAGGCTTAAAAAAAACTATTAAGGTTGAAATTGATGCCCAAGCCGTAAAAGTTGCCCTTGAAAAAGAATTTCAAAAAATTCAAAAAAATCTGGTATTACCAGGCTTCAGAAAAGGTAAAGCTCCAATCGACCAAGTTCGAGCCACTTATAAAGGCAGAGTAATAAGTGACGTTGTCGAAAGCTTAGTGAATGCAAACTATTTCAAAGCCCTTCAGGAACTTAAGCTTCACCCAGTAAGTATGCCACAAATCGATTTAAGTGAAGTGACTGACGACAAAGGTTTTTCTTTCACAGCAACTTTTGAAGTTAAACCAGAGATTAAGTTAAAGAAGTATAAAGACTTTAGCTTAACCAAAAAAGAAGCCATTGTGGGTGAAGAAAAGGTTCAAAATATAATCACGCAAATTCTTGAATCCAAAGCTGATAAAGTTCCAGTTTTTGAAGATCGTGCGGCCCAAGAAAAAGACTTCGTTGATATTAACTTTGAAGGCTTTTTAGGTCCTAACGAACCTCTTCCAAATGGTGCTGCCAATAATTTCATGCTGGAACTTGGAAGTAATTCATTTATTCCTGGATTTGAAGAAGGCTTACTTGGTGCAAAGGCTGGTACGGACAGAGTTTTAGATTTAACTTTTCCTGAAGACTACCAGGCTACTGAAATCGCTGGCAAAACAGTTAAATTCAAAGTGAAAGTTAATAAAATTCTTAAAAAACAATTGCCCACTTTTGATGATCAACTTGTTGAATCCTTGGGTGATGCAAGCGTGAAAACTACGGAACAACTTAAAGAAGCCATTAAAACCGATTTAATGAAGGCCGAAGAGGACCAAAGTTTAAAAGCGCTTCAAGAAGACGTTTTAAAAACTTTAATCGAACACAACCCAATTGAAATTCCACAATCACTTGTGCAACAACAAAAAGAAGGTTTAAGAGAAAATTCTAGAAACTCCCTTCAGTCTCAAGGTTTTGGAGAAGAGGAAATCAAAGACTATTATCAAAAATGGGACGAGGATTTCACTAAGAATGCTAAAGATATCATTCATTCTTCGTTACTTATGGACGCCATCGCAGAAACTGAAAACTTAAGACCTTCAGAAAAAGACGTTGATGAAAAAATTGAAGAAATGGTTAAAATGTCCGGTCCAAATGGTCAAAAAGTTAAAGAGTATTATTCCGAAATGAATCGTAAAGATAATCTGTATTACAAATTGATGGAAGATCGTGTGATCTCTTTCATAATTGAAAACTCAAAAATAAACTAATTCAATTCAAAGAAAACATTAAAAAAAAAGCTACATCTTGATGTAGCTTTTTTTATTTAAGCTTAAGAAAACTTTCGTTCAGTTATGTAAAGGGTATTACTTTGCAGCTTTTGCCGCTTTACGGGCTTCTTTAGCTGCTTGGTGAGCCTCTTTCATTTCCATTCTGTCTTCTTTTAAACTTGCATGACACGCTTTCATAGCAGCTTTATCTGCAGCTCCAGCGATACAAGTTTTAGTACCTTGTAACATCGCAATTCTTTGATCTAACTTTGCAGCTGCTTCTGTTTTCATAGCAGCAATATCGGCTTCAGCAAAAACGTTAAAGCTAACTAAAAATACTAATATAGATAATGCTTTATTCATAAATTCTCCCGTTTGTTTAATAAATTTAAATCAATGTTTTTTTAGCTTCAATCACCCAAGGATCATTTTCAATGTCTTTTAGTTTGTATTCTTTTTTCTCGGGCTTAAGTTCAATATCTGGAGCAACACCTTTTTTATCAATAACATGACCTTTAGGCGAATAGTATTTTGCTATTGTTAACTTAACTCCGTCCCCATTTTCTAGAGGGATAACAGACTGCACAGAACCTTTTCCATAACTTTTTTGGCCTAAAATTTTTGCTCGTCCGTGATCTTTTAAAGCGACTGCTAAAATTTCACTAGCACTTGCGGAACCTTCATCGATCAGGACTGCTAATTTTATATTTAAATCTAGAGTCGCTTCTTTAGATGCATACAAAACATTTTTTTGTTTTTTATCTCGACCGATTGTTGAAACGATTTCTCCTTTTTCAATAAAGAAATCTGCCATTTCGACGGCTTGTTTTAATAGGCCGCCTGGGTTTCCGCGAAGATCGATGATTAATCCTTTCACTGACCCTTTTTTAGAATTTTGAACAATGAACTTCTTTAAGTCTTTAGCTGTTTGTTCTAAGAAACTTGTGACCCTGACGTAATGAATTCCGTTAGCTTCGTCTAAAACTTTGGTCTTAATAGATTTAATTGTGATTTTATCGCGTTTGATTTTAAAATTAAGTAACTTTGCTGTTCCGTCTCTTTTTATTGTTAGATTAATTATTGTGCCGATACTTCCTCTTAATCTCTTGCTGGCTTCAACGATGTCTAAACCACGAACAATTTCACCATCGATAGAAATAATTCTGTCTCCTGGTTTAATCCCTGCTTTTTCAGCAGGGCTATCTTCAATAGGACTGATGATTTGAAGGAATCCACTTTCCATGATGACTTCAATACCTAATCCACCGAATCTACCTAAAGTTTCAGACTGAAAATCTTTAAAGTCTTCTTTTTCCAAATACGCGGAATAAGGATCAAGGCCGCCTAACATGCCGCGAACACTATTTAATACGATCTTTTTTTCATCGATAGGTTCGACGTAAGAAGTTTCCACTAAATTTAAAACTTTCGCGTAAAGTCTTAAAAAATCGTACCTTTCAGATGAATTTGAAATAGCAGGCGATAATATAAATCCACAAGTAAGACCAACAAGTAAAAAAGCAAATTTCTGGTACACGACTACCTCCGGAACTGAACCCACTCTGATGGATCCAAAGATTCTGTATCGAATCTTAATTTTAGTTCAAGAGTGGATGATTTGACGAGGCCAAATTGACGATCAGGACTTAAGGCATCATTGATCAACACACCCGACATAGAAACTGCACCAATATAAAAGCTTCTGATATTTTCCGTGTGTTTCACAATTAAAATATATCCAAGATTGGGTACATAAATTTCGCCTTCAAGAATACCGGCAGCAATAGGAAAAATGGCATCACCACGGGTCACTTCATATCTAAGGCCATCGCTATAAGTAAAAACTCGTTCGCCTGGTATTTTATAAAAGCCCTTGGATTCTACAAGCTTAGCCCCTTTTACGGGCGCTTTTAACTTCCCAATCCATTGAAAAAAATCGCTGTCAGGCCCACTAACTTCAAGATCGCTACGGAGGTATTTTTGCAAAACATCTAGCTCTTCCACTTCATTCGTGACTTGAGACATTAAGGCGCTTGAGGCTACGATTGATTTTCGAAGATCCGCTTTTGTTTTGACCATGGACTGATTTGTTTTTTCTAAGTCCTCGGCTAAAATATCTAATCTTGCAAATTCCATATTCCAGTTTTTAAAAGTACTTAATCTAAGTTGATTTTTATAATCCGAATCATTGTTCTTGTTTTTTAAAATATCCACAGAGAATTTAAGAATATTTCTTTTTATGCTTTCAAATGACTTAATTTTTTCGATGTTAATATTTTCAATTTTTGTAGACATCTCGTTAATTTCTTCACCCAAAAATAAAATGTTTTTTTGAGCTTCATTTGTTTTTAAAATCATATTTTTAATTTTATTTTCTAATTTGTATTTTTCCAAAGTGACTTCTTTATAAACGTCATCTTGCGAATGTGCGATGGTTGAAAAAAATGAAAGACCCAAAAGGGTCCACCTTAATATTTTAGTTTTCAATGAAGTCATCGCTGATAATTTTCTGGGTTAGCAAAGTTGTTAAGAAAAATACAATAGAAACACAAAGAATTAAATGCATTGAAAACTCAAATAACGAGAAAAACTTTAAATTCACTTCAGCGCCATAATTCTCAACTAATTGTAAGTGAACCGAGTACATAGCTGACATCGCAAAAATAAAGCCGGCTAAAGATAGGAATGTACCTTCTAATATCAGAGGCCACCTAATAATATTTTTTTTATAGCCTAAGATTCTAAACAAATTAATTTTTTGTTTATGCTCTTTTAAGGATAAAGTTAATAATAAGTACAATAAAATAAAAACCGAGAAGTACAAAGTCGACATCAGTAGAAACAGCCCGAACCGGTTTTCTACATAAAGTTCAGCTATGCGATGTAAATAAGGGTAAGGTATGGCCACTTCTGTGACTTTGTTTTTTGATGAAAATTCATTCTTAATTTTCGATGCCAAAATAATTTTTTTAAAGCTTGAGATTGAATCGAATTTAATTTGAATAACCTTAGGTACGTAAGAATTAATGTCTTCTTCGGAAAGTTCGATGGACTTGGATTTATTATCATCAACCATATATTTAAAAACTTCATTTGAATTTAAATTTTTTGTTGTCACCGCAGGCTTTTGACTAACGATTGACAAGCTTGGTTTAGCAATTTTTAAAATTTCTTGGCTCATCTTATCCATCTCGGCGTCGGACGTGTTCGGATTTAAAATAATCATCACCTCATAACCCGAAGTTGCATTTTCAAAGAAGTGAAATAAGTTTTTTATTCCGAAAGACGAAAATATAAGTATAAAATACGTACACGAAAACGAAAGGATAAATGAAATTGATCTCCATGGATATGCACTCACGTTTCTGCTGAACTCTGAATACATAAATTTAATCATTTAAAATTTTTCCTTCCTGAATATAGATAGTTCTTTGCGAATACCTTTTAATTATTTCTTCGTTATGAGAAGCAATGATCAGTGTATTGTTAAATTCCGCAAAAATATCCATAACTAAAAAACTTGTCTTTTGATCTAAATTTCCAGTGGGTTCATCCGCGATAATTAAATCTGGCTTTTGTACAAGCGTTCTTGCGATCGCCACCTGCTGTTTTTGACCCCCGGATAAAGTTTGAATCTGTTTTTCCCGTAGATGATTAATGCCCAACGATTCAAAGACGAAATCTACTTCCTCTAAAGACTCAGGTTTTCCGGTGGCAAACAAAGGCAAGATCACGTTCTCATAGACGTTTCTGTCTGCTAGTAATTTAAAATCTTGGAAAATTACGCCAACTTTCCGTCTATGGGCCGACAAATTTGAATATGTTTCGAAATCTAGCGAATTATCATTAACTACAACATGGCCTGACGTCGGAATTAATAAACCTGCGATGACCCCGAATAAGGTGGTTTTTCCTGCACCACTTTGCCCTGAGATAAAAACTTTTTCTTTACTTTTGATTTTTAAATTCACGTCTGTAAGGGCCTTTGTTGGCCCCGGAAAGGTTTTATAAATATGCTTCAGTTCTATCTGCATTAGTACCATAGTCCTTGTTTAATTTTTTCAACAAACTCAAAGTGTTGATCAGATAAAACTTTTTTTAACTTTTTATTTCTGCTTTGCAAATCTAAGGCAAGCCAAGATTTGTAATCGGTTTTTACCGAGGTAAGCACCTTGCCACCACTAAATATTCGAGTGACTAGGAAGGGATTTTCCTCGCCCCAGTCTTCGGTCTGAACATGAAACGTCCGCCCGTTGATTTCGATATCTGTGTTTTCACATTTTAGCATAAGATCATTTATAGCATGGCCTATTTTAATAAGTCATGAGATCTCATTTTGAAACACCCAATCAGGACCTTAAAAAATATTTTTCTTCTGTAAATATAAGCATTTAGACAGAAGCTTAAGATACCGATAAATTACCATGTTGGTCGTATATTTTAGGTCTTTTTTTAAGTTGACCTTTATTCAAATTTTTTACTTCTTTTTAATTTTTGCCGCAGTAGGATGTGGTGAATTTAAAGTGAGCGATAAAACGATCGAAGGCTTAAATCAAAGAATAAGTGCAACTTACATCGGACCAAATGAACCTGCTTATTGTGTTGGACCCACTGTCTATACAAGTGCCTTTACAATTAATGCCACAGCTCAGTATGAATATCGAGAATTAGTGTATACAGCTCAGTTCAAAGGTCTAGGTGATGTTGCAGAACCAAAACCAATTCGTAGTGCAGAATATGTTGTTCTTAATAATTTCGGAAGTGTCATTCAGTGTGGCGAGACTGGAATTGATGGGACATTTACTTTTACAGTTCCAAGTAACGGACAAGTTTTTCGATTACAAGTGCGGTCACGAGCCGATAACAACATTTACAAAGCCAGCATTTTACGATCTCCGGAATCAAACCAAATTTATCACGTTGAAGCCGCTTTTACAGCTTCCGCAAATCAGAGTATTACTGTAACTGCACCTGCTACAGCGGGTCTTGTTGGTGGCGCCTTTAATATTTTAGATCAAATACATTCTTACAACGATCGGCTACGAACATTAACAGCAGGTTGTACCGGTTGTACCGCTTTTACAGTTGCGCCGAAAGTTAGTGTGTATTGGGAGCGTGGATTCAACCCCGGAAGTTACTATCAGGGAAGTCCGGTCGCTTCTTTTTATATCAAAGGAACTTCAAGACTTTTTATCCTCGGCGGTGTTAACGGTGATGTTAATTTCACAGACACTGATCATTTTGATAATAGCATTATTGCTCACGAATATTTCCATTTTCTAGAAGACAATTACAGCGTGAGCGATAGTCCCGGTGGCAGCCACAATGGAAATCAGTTGCTTGATCCGCGCTTGGCTTGGAGCGAAGGCGTTGCTCAGTTCTTTCAAGCTGTCATGACTAACATCAGCCGTGTTATCGACACTGTCGGAAACAACAATGGTGCATCAAGTGTAATCGTAGATTACTCTGTCGAACTTTCGGAAAATGATATTCCCATCCGAAGCAACGAGGGTGAATTTCGAGAGTTTTCAATTGCAAGACTTCTATGGGATTCCTACGATGATACTGTTGGCGAAGCTCAGTCCGCAACACTTTGCACAGGCACCGCCCCGGCTATCAATGATGTACACGATAAATGTGCGAAAGATGGATTTCGAGATTTTTGGTCGGTGTTGACGGGTTCATTAAATTTCAACGCGGCTTATAGATTTAGATCCGGTGGTTTATTTCATCAACTACATTTAGCAACTTATCAGCCCACTTCTGTCGACAATAATAAAAATTTAGAGCCCTTAAGACTCTATGAGAGACAGATTGCAACTAGGTCGAATTATGGAACAAGACTTATTAATTGTGGTCCTCCAGACACATTTACAATGCAAGGTCCTTTTGTGCCTAATCCCTCGGGACAATTTTTAAATAACCATCCCGTCACAAATCGAAGATATTTATACTTCCAACACACGGGAACATCGCTAGCACTAAGATTATCCGCACTTTTCCTATCTGGATTAACAGCGGATGTAGATCTTTATATTTACCCAGAAAACTATATTATTGGTAACACAGCTCCAATTGGATTTGATACAACTGCGAACCTTACGGGAGGATACTTTAAGGATATTTCAGTTGCCAATGTACCGCCAGGCAACTACATGGCTGTTGTCGATGTCAGGAATTTTAATTCAAGCTCGGGCTCAATAAACTTTAGCCTTCAATATGGCTCAAGCATTCCTGGATTAGGAGGACTATGTTTAGACGCTATCCCATAGAGGCCAATTTGAAAAAAATTTACATCGTTTTATTGATATTTATTTCTTTATCAAATTTTGCCTGCACCAAACATAAATTTTTAGCAGCACAAGACATCAAGCAGATCACTTTAAAACTATCTAAAGACTTAGATGTTCAATTAGAAAAGCTTGGTAAATCCAATACTAACTTTAATGTTCTAGCTAAAGTGAAAAGTCCCAATATTGTGATCGATGCAACTATCACTTGGATTGTAAGCGACAGCAATGACCAGGTTTTATTGAAAGTAAGTAATGAACAGTCGATAAATCAAAAAGAATTTGAAATTGAATCTGAAAATTTCAATTTACCGAGTGAAGATGAAAACTACAAAATTGTCTTCATCTTCAATGGCCGAACTAGCGCGGAGGACATAAATAAGACCTCTATTTATTATTCTAAAAATCAAGATGACATTGATAAAGCGATTTTAGACCTTCAAGACCGCGCGAACAACTAAAATTAGTTTTTAAGTTGTTTAGCAACATCAACCCAGCTGTTACTTTTTTGACTTTTATATTTAGCCTTCGGGGAAACATCAAAGAAACAATTGTCCCATGGCTTGGTTGCGCTACCGCAATCTTTTTTCATCATAGCTTGCCAATTTGACATGCATTTCGAAACTTCTTTTCTATCACCTTTTTCTTTACATATCTTTTCGACATCACTTTCAACCGTCTTATAAAGGTCAACATTTGATTTCGCACCGGCAAAAGCGTGAAAGGAAAATAAGAAACTAAAAAAAATTAAAGATAACTTCATAGAAACCTCCATGGTTTTTAATACATCCTTTTAAGAATGAACTTAAAAATATCTTATCCAATCGCAACGAATTAACAATTTGAATTCGTCTAGTATTTCAAGAAAATTTTTTATATTAAAATTTGGTTAGGATTTGATTAACTAAATTTGATATAAATCCTAAAGTTCAATTTTTACTATCTTAAACATTAGAAGTGATTAGTTAAAATTTAACCTTTTAGGCTATAAATGAACGATTTTCGGCGAAAACCCCGATGTTCTCAAGCTGAGAACAAATTAGTCTAAAAAAGGCAATTTGCGCTTCCATTAAGATCTTTTTTCGTGTTACGAGTTCCTTAAGGATTAAACACTAATTTAAAGGGGCTTTTCATGAAAACAACAATTTTTACTTTTCTACTTTTAATTTTAATAAATCAATCTTTCTCAGGTATGATTGAGGGTCACAAAGAGTGTGAAGTTTTCAATCAAAAAATCGAACAACTAAATCGTGATGAATCGCCTTATTATAGATATCAGGTTTTTCCTAACTATAGATATGAAGAAGATAAGGATATACCAACTTGTCAGTTTACTAAAACAACCTCCGGTGGAATCTCTTTAAAAATAGAAATTTCCGACAAAACAACATTCGTCGAAGTTAATAAAAAACTACAAAATTTAGAAATGTTTATCTCTGCGTTAACAGAAAGCGAAAATATGTATTGCTCTCTGGGAACTGAAGGCTTTTCATTAATTTCAGATAGAAAGTCTAAAGGGGACAAATTTAGCCTTACATTTTATGGCAATCTTTACTGTTTAAGTGAGAACAATTTGAACACGCTTCAAACCCTAGACGTTGAAGCACTTTTGAGATCTGCGACCTTAGGGACGGACATAAAATTTGAAATTGATCCTGAAGCTATGCCATCTATTTCGGGAACAACAATTCATAATTAAATGAAGTCTGTTTTTTTCTACAAAGATTATAGAAAATATATCCAGGACTTTTTCAATATGAAAAAGTCCGAGGGCTCTTTTACTTTAGAGTCCTTTTCGCGATTAGCAGGTGTTAAATCCCGAAGTTATTTTAAGTCCATCATGGACGGGACCCGAGATCTAAACCCTGACAGCGCCTTTAGAGTTGCAAAGGCGATGAATCTAAACCTAGCCGAACACCAATACTTTGAAAACTTAGTCTATGAAAATCAAAGTATCCTGCCAGAGCAAAAGCAATACTATCGCGCTTTACTCGCAAAATTCAGGAAGGGAATAGTAATTTCTAAAACCAAAGCTTCGCAACTGTTGGACTACCCCTTCTTTCTATCAGGTTTGACTTTGTTATCCGATCACATTGACGGAGTTCAATCCGAAAAATTTGCAGCCTTACTTAAAATCAAACCATCCGAAGCTATGAGCTTTCTCATAAAAATGGTTGAAGCCGGAATCGTTCGACAAGAAAATGGACATTTTTTTTACAACAGCACCCACACTGTTTTTCACGATTCAAAAGACTGGCCGCTCAAACAAAAACAATTCCTTTTAAATCAAATCAAAACCGGCCTCACAAAAATCGAAAAGTCTTACGACAAAAGCAAAATGTACTCTCAAGTTTTTCTTGGTCGACCAGAATCCCTAAAAATTTACCAACAACTCGTCCTCGATCTCCTCAACGAACTCGCCGACCAAGAATCCGAATACGACCTATCCAACACCGAACTCTACCAAATAAACCTCCAAATCTTCCAAGCCCTCTAACCCAAAAGGTGCCAGGTTCCGAATGATGGACCTAATGCATTATTTTTCCTAAAAGGTGCCAGGTTCTTTTTGGGAATTTGAAATCCGAATATTATTTTTGAATTAATTAGTCGTATTTTTATATTTCGATATAGTTTTAATCTTATATCAACAAGCGCGCATGGCGTATCTTGCAAAGTAGCACACAGTGATACTTTGCGGGAGACGAGCATGCGGCCGCGAGTGGATAAGGTTAAAATTATATCGAAATACAAAAATACGACTAATTAATTCAAAAATAATGTCCGGATTTCAAATTCCAAAAAAGAACCTGGCACCTTTTGGGAGCTATTCGGGGTAGACGCGGATATCGGGGTTGAATTCGTTTTGGAGGATGCCTTCGATGGCTTGAAGTGTTCCCATCATTGATGAGGGGCAACTGCCGCAGGCGCCTTGGTAGGCGATTTTTAGAATGTTGTTTTCGTAAGATAGCACTTCAATGTCACCCCCATCGGCCTGGAGGCCTGGGCGAATTGTGCGGTCAAAAATAGTTTCAATCTCTTGAAGTTCTGAACTTAAATGCGATCTGTCTTTTGGTGTACGAACTTTTTCTTCTTCAGGTGTTAAAAATTCTGGGTTATGCACGGGCAGACGAGTTTCAAGGATTGCGGTGATGTCTTTTTTAAAGTCATCGAGCTCTACAGTTCCGTCATGGGAAACTGTGATTGTATTTTGAAACGCATAAACTTGTCGAACGCCGTCGAGCAAAAACATATCGTAAAATAAAAGGTGTTTTTCAGCTTCTGCAGAGGAGTTAAAAGTAGCTTTACCTTCAGACTTAATAGTTTTATTCGTGATAAACTTTAAAGCCTTAGGATTTGGGGTCATCTGTGCACGAACCTTAACATCCTGAGCGCAAAATTCCTGGTTAGTCATTTAACAACTCCTCGGCCTTTTTTACTGCATTTATAAGTCGATCACAATCCTCTAGGTTATTATAAATGGAAAAAGAAGCTCTCAAAGAGCCCGAAATATTCATCTTCGTCATCAAAGGCTGTGTGCAGTGGTGTCCCACCCGAATCGCAACACCCATCTGATCTACAATGGAACCGATATCTGCGGGATGTAGGCCTTCAAGATTAAAGCTTAAAATGTTCTTTTTATGCTTTGTATGACCCAAAGGTTTAAATCCAGCGACCTGACTTAAGCCTTCAACACAGTACTTTATTAGCTTAGCTTCGTGATTCTGCAGGTCCTCGTAACTTAAGTTCATGAAGAATTCTAAGCTTTCCTTAAACGCAATCACAGCCCCTATATTAGGAGTTCCAGCTTCATACTTTTGAGGTGGCGGTAAAAAAGTGATCTCATCAAAACCCACTTTCGAAATCATGCTCCCGCCACCGCGGTAGAGTCCTAAATCCTTAAGCACGTCATACTTACCAAACAAAAAGCCTAAACCTTCGGGCCCAAATAATTTGTGGGCCGAAAATGTCAGAAAATCACAATAAAGTTTTTGAACGTCCAAAGGCAAATAACTTACACTTTGGGCCGCATCTAAAAACGTCAAGCAGCCTTTGTCCTTCGCCAAAGTAAATATCTCCTCCACGGGGTTTAAAGACCCAAACGTGTTGGACATATGAACAATAGAAACGATTAACGTTTTATCTGTAATTAAATTTTTTAAATCACTTAAATCCAACTGGCCGTCGATATCAAAGGGAATAGTTTTAATGACCAAATTCAATTCTTTAGCGGCTAAGTACCAAGGCACGATATTGGAGTGATGCTCCATTTCCGTTAGTAAAATTTCATTTCTACTTTTTAAATCATTCTTTGAAATTAAAGCTTTTAATGACTGAGCTACAAGGTTTATCGAGTCCGTGGTCCCTTGGGTAAAAATAATTTCTTCTGGTTTGGAATTTAAAAAACCTGCGACTTTAGTTCTTGTGGCTTCATAGTTTTGAGTGGCAAGATTCGAGTAATAATGAGCCCCACGATGCACGTTCGATACTTCGTACTGTAAGTACTTAGCAAACCTATCCACCATGACTTTTGGCTTTAGCGTGGTTGCTGCACTGTCTAAGTAAGTTAATGGATTACCACCCACCAGATTATTTAGTTGCTTAAATTCGGACCGAACATCAAACATTTTAAGACCCAAAACTTTCGGCTAATTTTTCGAAAATAGCGCCAGAGGATTGCTCAATTAGGATTTCACATTTTTTTCTTAAAGCTAAAGACTCAACCTTTGAGACCACTTCCCCAGCGAAAGCATGGGCCAGCATCTGATAAGCTGTTTCGGGATTGATACCTCGGGATACAAGGTAAAAAATTTGATCTTTCCCTAATTGTCCAATGGCAGCGCCATGAGACGCTTTAACGTCATCGGCATAAATTTCAAGCTCGGGTTTAGCGTTAATCTCAGCTTTTGGGCTTAAGATTAATCCCTGACAAAGTTGTGATGAGTCAGTTTTTTGTGCCAAAGCGTCAATAAAAACTCGCCCATTAAAAACGTTTTTCGAAGAATCACTGACGATCGTTTTATAAAGCTGACGACTGATACCCTTAGGCTTTAAGTGTTGAACTTCCGTTCTCAGTTCAGAAAAAGAATCTCCATCAGAAATATTGAATGCGGCTAAGTTAGCTTCGGCTTTTTCTGAGTTGATAACAACGCTTTGTTGATATCTTATGAACTTGTTCTTAATTAAAAAAAGCGCGTGATTGTAAACGCTTTTATTTTCTAAATTTATTTCTGAATTTATGATTTTAGAATCTGAAGTTAAGCTAGAGCCATAGATCGAGATCAAGTTTAATTTAGAATTCTGTAAATTAATTTTAGAATGCTGACTTAACAAAGTTTCATCAGATGATTTATCAATTTCAAACACAGTGATGTCGGAATCAATAGCTCCTAAATAAACGGTAGGGTTTAAACTTTTTTGATGAGATTCATTTAAATAAGTTAAACTTATTTTTAATTCTTTCTGAGCTTTAATTTTTATTTGAACCGTAAAGTCCCTAGAACTTAAGTCTGTCATTACAAAATCAAGTTTTGAAGTTTTATTGCTTGATTTAAAATTATCTAAAATCGAAATTTCAGCACGCTCTTTTAAAGACTTCGAGACTAAAATTTCTTGAGTAGAAATTTTTATTTCACCATCAAAAGTGGATTTATCAAAATCAATAAATTTAATTTCTGGCTTGAAATGACTGTATTCTACTTTTTCTGAAGAAGACTCAAATCCTTTGAAGTCAAAATACTTCCACTTTTCGGTCGAAGCATCTGGCCAAAGATTTTTGCTCTTTAAAAATTGGTTGTAACTCATTTTATTCACAGCCAGTCGTAACCTTTTTTCTCTAGTTCTAAAGCTAAAGATTTATCCCCTGTTTTTACAATTCTTCCATCTTTGAAGACATGGACAAAGTCAGGTTCGATATAATCTAAAAGGCGTTGGTAATGAGTGATCAGCACTATCGCGCGGTCTTCATTCCTTAATGCGTTCACACCTTCAGAAACTATTCGTAATGAATCAATGTCTAAGCCTGAATCCGTTTCGTCTAAGATACAAAGCTTAGGCGACAACAAAGCCATCTGTAAAATCTCGTTTCGTTTTTTTTCACCACCAGAAAAACCTTCGTTGAGCGAGCGATATAAAAACGTAGGATTTAGATCCACAAGTTTTGCCTTTGCTAAAACCAAACTTTCGAATTCGGATTCAGAAAGTTCTTGGACACCTTGATGCTTACATACGGCATTAAACGTGGCTTTTAAAAATTCTAGATTCGACACCCCTGGGATTTCCGTGGGATATTGATAAGCTATAAAAACACCTTCTAAGGCCCTTTGATAAGCTTCAAGTTCAAGTAAATTGATCATGTTCAAATTCACTTCATAATCTATTTTTCCAGAAACCACTTTGTAATCTGGATGACCGGCAAGAACTTTAGAAAACGTACTTTTACCTGATCCATTGGGTCCCATGATCGCATGCACTTCACCGGCGTTGACCTTGATGTTCAAACCTTTCAGAACATCTTTGTCTTCAATTCTAACTTTTAAATCTTTAACTTCTAACATTTTTCTAACCTACCGAATTTTCTAATTTCATTTCAATCAACTTCACCGCTTCAACAGAAAACTCTAATGGTAATTGTTTAAAAACATCTTTACAAAAACCATTCACCAAAATGGAAATAGACTCTTCCATGGATAAGCCTCTGGACATTAAATAAAACAACTGATCTTCGCTCAATTTTGAAGTGCTAGCTTCGTGCTCGACGATGGCAGACTTATTTCTAATTTCCATGTAAGGAAACGTGTTGGCACTGCAGCTGTTACCCACAAGCATAGAATCACACTGCGAGTAGTTTCTAGCGTTTTCCGCCGAAGGCATAATTTTAACTAAGCCCCTGTAACTGTTCGACGATCCATCTGCAGATATACCTTTAGAGATGATCGTGCTTTTTGTGTTTTTCCCAATGTGGATCATCTTTGTGCCGGTATCGGCCTGCATTTTATCATGAGTCAAAGCCACCGAATAAAAGGCACCTTCAGAATTTTCGCCCTGCAAAATACAACTAGGGTACTTCCACGTGATTGCAGAACCTGATTCAACTTGGGTCCAAGATATTTTTGAATTCTTGCCTTGGCACTTTCCACGCTTAGTTACAAAATTGTAAATCCCACCACGACCTTCTTTATCACCAGCGTACCAGTTTTGAACTGTCGAATATTTTATCTCAGCATTATCCATTGCTACTAGCTCAACAACTGCGGCATGCAGTTGATTTTCGTCCCTTTGAGGGGCCGTGCAGCCTTCTAAGTAATTCACAAAACTTGATTCTTCGGCGATTAGAAGCGTTCTTTCGAATTGACCAGTCTCTTCTGCATTAATTCGAAAGTAGGTTGATAAGTCTACAGGGCAACGAACACCTTTTGGGATGTAACAAAAAGAACCATCGGTAAAAACAGCAGAATTTAAAGCCGCATAGTAGTTATCTGCCGGAGGTATAATTTTGCCTAAATATTTTTTTACAAGTTCGGGATGCTTTTTAACGGCCTCACTGATCGAACAAAAAATTACACCATGTTCATCTAATAAATCGTGATTTAAAGTTCCAACAGACACGCTGTCGAAAACCACATCCATCGCAACCCCTGTCAGTCTTTTTTGTTCCGACATGGGGATACCTAACTTTTCGAAAGTCTTTATAAGTTCAGGGTCAACTTCACTTAAATCATTTAACTTTTTTTTGTTGGCCGAAGATTTTGGGGCTGAATAGTAAGAAATGTCCTGAAAATCAATTTTTGGATAACTAACCTGGGCCCACTCTGGTTCTTTCATAGTTTGCCAAAGTTTAAAAGCTTTTAACCTAAAATTTAATAACCATTCTGGCTCATCTTTTTTGCCAGAAATAAAACGAATCGTGTCTTCGTTTAACCCTTTTGGGGCTGTGTCAGACTCGATATCGGTGGTAAATCCGTATTTATAGGTGCGATCTTTAAGCTCAGAATTCATGTCTATCTATGTCTCTTTAATGTGCGAATTTGTCAAAAACCTTAGTCAATTGAGACTCTATAAGCCTTAATTATTTCATAATATCACCTATTTTCATCAACTGTGTCCAACCTCAACAATGCTTGTAGTGAGATTGACTATAAGGTAGCAAACCCACTAAATGGGCCCATGTCTTGGCTGAATACATTACGACAATTCACTATCCTAATTTTTATAGTTGTTATGGTTGTGTCCCTTATTTATGGGGCTTTAAATTTTATGGGAAGGTTGCAGGTGTTTCACAGAATTGATCATCCTGTATTTGAAAAAATTAGCAATTACATATATTTGGGCGACCCATCAAATTCATTTAGTTTTAACTCTCCTCTAAACGAATCATTACCTGATGAAATTAAAACCATGAGCTTTCAAAAACTCACCCCGGAAAGTCTGCTTTCGTTAAACATTGACCAAGAATGTATTTTCTTGAATTTCGTTGAGCAAATTGAAAATCCTGAAACTTTAAAAACTCCTTTAGAAATCTTAGATAAAAAAACCTGTGTTTTTATAAGCAGCGGTGACCTAAGACTTAAGTCTTATTTGGGTCGTTTAAAGCCACGTTGGTTTTACAGTGTGTCTGAAACGGATTTGCAAAAAAGTAGATTCCTAGCTTCGATTGGATTGGAAACGCTTTCGCCTTTAAAAGGTGACTTCATTGTCATTGATCAAAACTTTCCGGTTCCAAAAAACCTTATGGCAGAAATTGATCGAAGAAAAATTGTTGTCTTTTTGGCAAACCATCAGTCCAATCATAATTAGGGTCATCGGACAGTCCACGAGGCGAATTAGAGTAGGCCAACAAACTGTTGCTGCTATCAAAGCTTATCCAACAAAATTTTGATCTATTGTTTTATGCACATTTTAGCTTAACTTGACTTGTCCTATCCAGATTTCATTGGCAACATTTATGAATTGTTCTTAATTCTACGAGGTGCCAAATGATTCTTAGTCTTTTTATAAATTCTGCTTATGCTGCTGCTGAAGCCGAAGTTAACATGAGCGCATGGCATGCAATAATGTCTGCGGGCCTAATTGTTAAAGCGACACTTTTAATCTTATTAGGGATGTCTGTTTTTTCGTGGATGATCATTTTTGCCAAACGTTCAAAATTAAATAAAATCATACGTGAAAATAAAATTTTTATTAAGAAATTTTGGAAATGCACTTCCCTAGAAGAAGTGTTTGAAGATAAAGAAATGTACTCTACATCTACTTTATATATTTTGTTCACCGAAGGTTATAAAGACTTAAAAGAAATTTCAAAGATGGATACTAAAAATTCCATGTTTCAACCTACTATGATGTTGCAAAGATCTTTGATGCAAAAAGTTGAAAATCAAGTCAACCAACTTGAAAGTCACCTTACATTTTTGGCCACCACCGGAAGCTCTGGCCCATTCATTGGTTTGTTCGGAACTGTTTGGGGGATCATGGGCGCCTTTCAAAAAATCGGTCAAATGAAAACCGCGTCTTTAGCTGTTGTGGCGCCGGGAATTTCTGAAGCTTTGATTGCTACAGCCGTTGGATTAGCCGCGGCCATTCCTGCTTCAATCGCTTACAATCATTTTATGAACAAAATCCGGAAAGAAGAAGTTGATTTACATCATTTTGCAAATGAGTTTTTAGGAATTGCAGAAAAGAATCTAGCTCAATAATTTTATTTTATCCGATTTTTTAAAAGAGGACTTTAAACATGGGAATGAGCGGACCAAGTCGTGGATCAAGAAAAGTTATGAGCGAAATTAACGTGACCCCTTTAGTGGACGTCATGTTAGTTCTACTGATTATCTTTATGGTCACAGCACCAATGATGAAGCAAGGTCTAAACGTTAACCTACCTGAAACAAAAGGCACAGGGACGAAATCCACCAAAGAAGATCCATTAGTTGTCACTATCAAACAGAATAATACTGTTTTTATTGGTAAGACTCAAATTGCAGTTGATCTGTTATCTGACAAAATTAAAAGTTTAGTATCTACCAATGAAGACAAACAGATTTATTTAGAAGCTGATAAAAAAGTGACCTACGATCTTGTCGCTAAAGTCATGGGTGAAATACAAAACGCTGGGGTTTATAGAATTTCATTAGTGACTGTTCCGAAGGAAAACTAATTTCGATGTTTTTTATATCTGAAGAACTTAAACCGTATCTAAAAATATCCTTAGGTTTTCACCTTGGACTTTTTTTATTTTTTGGGGTGAAAGTCTTAATTTTTCCAGATTTATCGGATCTTCAAGACGGAACTATAAAAGTAGATATGGTGGCCTTACCGAACAAAGAAGATAATAAAAAAATATCTCAAGCTAAAGTTGAAACTCCAAAGCCAGACGCAAAAAAGCCAGAGCCTAAAAAACCTGAACCTAAAAAGCCTGAGCCAAAAGTTGTAGCTAAAAAAGTACCTGAAAAGAAAAAAACTCAAGAGCCTAAACTTGATGAAACGGATGCGTTTCAAAAACTACAAGAACTTCAAGCTATGAAAAAGCTTTCAGAAGTTTCAACGGAAGAGCCAGAAACGCCGACTCAACCTGTGGCCGATGCATCCACAGAGATCAAGGGCAATAGATTAGCAGTCGGTGATAGCATAAGTGGTGTGAATAGAATTCAATACGATAATTATAAAAAAGTTTTACATGATGCTGTTAAAAACAAATGGAATCTTCCGTCTTGGATTCAAGATGGAAATTTATTTGCAGAAGCTTTGGTAAAAATAAGCGACACAGGTTACGTCACAGAAAAAGTTTTGACCACATCAAGTGGAAATTCAATGTATGACAAATACGTTATTCAAGCGATCACTGATGCGTCACCGTTTCCTGCTCCGCCAGAGAAGTATGTTAACATTGTCGGAGTTAAAGGTGTTGTGTTAAGATTTCCCTAATAATAAATCAGAAGGATAAAATACTATGAAACAGCTAAAAAAATTAATGCTTAGAATGTCTTTAACGGTTTTAAATTCAACTTTAAATTCAATATTAAGCACAGCCTTGTTTTTTATTTTACTAAATCCGACCTTATCTAATGCCGAAGAATCCCTATACATCAATGTGGGTGACGCGGAAATTAAACGAAGTTTACTTGCTTTTCCAAGCCTTAAAGCAGCTGCAGAAGGCAAAGACTATTTAATGGCTAAGAATATTCTTGAGGCCTCTGTTGAAAAAAATCTTAACTTTACAAATTATTTTAAGTTCATCCCTGCAAGTAGTTTTTTAGAAGATCCAAAACAAGTTTCGCATTTACCAAAATCTGACCAAGTTCCCAATGGATTTGATTTTCAGAAATGGAAGGATTCAGGTGCAGAGTTTTTAATCCAAGGTGTTGTTCGACGAACTGGAAAAGGGGCTTTAACAGAGTTTTTCTTATTTTATGTGCCTCAAGAAAAATTAATTTTCAACAAATCATACACTAACGATGCCAACTCATATCTTGAAATGGCTAATGATTTTTCTAACGACGTTATGCTGAAACTGACAGGTAAAGCCTCTATTTTTAAAACCAAATTAGTGATGACTTCGGATAGAAATAATCTTGGCTTTAAAGAAGTGTTTGTTTCTAATTGGGATGGATCTGATTTCCGCCAAGTGACAACACATAAGTCGATTTCACTTTCACCAACGTGGTCTCCGGGTGGAAACCAATTAGCTTATTCTGCATTTACGATTGACCCTAGAAAGGGAACTCGAAATGCAAACATGTACATTTATGATTTTAGGTCCCAAAAAAGAAGTTTAATCTCATCACGTCACGGCATTAACAGTGGTGCAGATTTCTTTCCTGACGGAAGATTTTTACTTATGACTTTGTCGGCAACGGGAACTCCTGATATTTACAAAATCAGCTTAGACGGAAAAACTCAAGGTCGTATCACGAGCGGTCCATTCGGCGCCATGAATGTAGAACCTTCTATTTCACCCGATGGAAAGACCATTGCCTTTTCATCTGACAGAAGTGGTAAGCCCATGATTTATTCTATGGAAATTGATCCTGTGTTACCGGCAAAACGAATCACTGTCGCCGGTAGATATAATGCGGCACCAGTTTGGTCCCCGGATGGAAAGCGTTTAGTTTTTGCAGGTTGGGATGATGATCACTTTGATATTTTTATCATGAATTCTGATGGAACAAATATGTCGCGACTGACTCAACGTAGAAAAACCAACGGAAAATGGTCTTCGAACGAATATCCAAGTTTTTCGCCTGATGGAAGATACGTTGTTTTTGCAAGTAATCGAAGCGGCAGAAATCAAATTTATATCACCGACGTTAAAGGGTCTTTCACTGTTCCAGTGACAAACGACAATTTTAACTATTATCAACCAAAATGGTCACCATTTCTTAAGTGATGAATTCAATCGAGGATAACCGTTTAATTCCTTTGCCGAAATTAGATGGTTATTCTCAAAAACAAATTCAAGAGTTCTGTACATACTCTACAATATCTAATCTTTACTTTAAAATACTTCAAAACACTGAGCTCGATGAAACCTACAGGCTTAGACATACTTCTTGGCTAGAAGTCGCACTATCTAATTATTTTAACACTTCAAATCAGCAAAGTAGGTCACACCATTGGTCAACATGCATGGACCAAATCGTTCAAAGTATTTTTAATCTATATTTTACTTCTGAAGATAAAGTTTTGATTTTGGCTCTAGGAAAATACGGATCACAGGTTTTAAACCTTAGTTCTGACATCGATGTCATCATTCTTACTGATGAAACTATTTCTAATGAATTGTTAAAAAAGGTACGACAGTTTGTTCAGCATTTAAATTCAAAATCTAATTTTGGATTTTTAACACGTGTTGATTTGGACTTAAAACCTTCGGACCAAACAGGTCCCCTAATCAATGCATCCCAATTGACGAACTACCTTTGGAATAGCAGCGAATTGTGGGAACGCTTGGTTTATACACGGGCTAGAAAGATTTGTGGACAGCTCTATGACGAACAAAGACTTATGAATGAAATCAATAAGTTCTGTTACCGTAAATACATACGTTTAGATTTAGTAGAAAATTTGTCAGAATTATTAGGTAAAATTTTAAACAACAATTATGACACTTCGAATATCAAACTTTGCCCAGGTGGTATTAGATCTGTCGAATTGCTTCTATCTGCGATTCAGTTGCTTTACGGTGGCAGAGCCCCGGATCTACAAACGCCCTTGACCTACAATATTTTTTTAAAACTCAAAGACTTACAAATTCTTAAGAGCGATCAAGCTACTTCACTTTTAAAAAACTACGACCAATTAAGATCCGAAGAAGATAAAGTTCAGATGGTTCTTGATTCGCAAACACACACGCTTTTAGACGTTTCTGGTGTGAAAAAGAGTTTAAACGAAAATACGGTGATTATTGATAGCTTTTTAAAAACACTATTTAAAAAGAAAAATTCCAAATCCTCAGATTTAATAGAAACCTTACAGGAATTGAGTAAAACTCATAAGCACCTAGACGACTTTCTTAAATTTTTAAATAAGCACCAGTCCTATATAAAATTGTTCGATTCACATCCAAAATCCTATGAAAATCTATTGAAAGCTCTTATCTATTCACCTCAAGTCACAAAGTTAATTTTATTACGCCCTGATTTACTCGATATGTTTTTAATTCAAAAAGAATATTTTACGCCTGAAATGAACGACGAAGACTTTTTAATTTCATTGAGTGACTTTAAATCGATAAGCCAAATTTCTGCGATTGGCGAATTTTTAACTAATTTCGACTTGAAAAAACTTTTATTGAAAAACAGCAAAACAGCCGATTTTTGCGTGACTCAATTAATTAACTTTATATTTAAAGGAACAAATCTTAAAGATGAAAAATTTGATATACTAAAACTTGGTAAATGGTCTTCAAACGAGCTGGGTATTTTTTCAGATTTAGATTTTGTATTTGTTTATGACGGCGAAAAGGATTTAAGCCGTCCATCTCGAAAATTTATAAGTTATCTGACACACAGTACATTTCACGGAGCATTTTATAGCATTGACCTTCGACTAAGACCGAATAGTTCTGCAGGGCCGATATTAACTTCGAAAGAAAAACTTGTAGCCAACTTAGAATCCTCCGCCCCAGTTTGGTTAAGACAGTCGTATTTAAGAAATTTAAATTTAAAAGCGGAAACAAAAATAACTTATAAAGTTTTAAAACCTAGCTCAATTGAAGTTACAGAATTAAAAGATATCCGTGATAAACGTTTGTCGGCACCAAGTCAAAATTCAATCTCCCTTAAAGAAAATCTTGGTGGCTTGATCGATATCGAATTTTTCATTCAGTGTTTGTTTTTAAATTCGGGTTTATTGCCCACAAAAAATTCGCTTGAAGAGCAAATTATAGAGCTTTCTGAAAAACACCTTATTGAATCCGAAGCAGCTTCTAAAATAATTAATGATTACGAATTATTTCGCCTAATCGAACAAACCTCAGAAATTTTATTTAAAGACAGTCGCATTTCTAAACCTAATTTCGAAGACCTTGCCAAATTGTTAAAAGATATCCTTAAACTAAATTCTATTAAGATATTCGACGATTTAATTTTACGACTAAACGAATCTAAAAAACTCATTGAAAATCACCACCCCTATCTGCAATAAATTTTTGAATCTTTTTTCAGTTAATTATGACTTGCAGGCTAAGGCTTCGGGCAAATGATGACGGAACTAAGCTAAACCGATTATACTTACTATTAACGTTATTTCTAAATTGATTTACGACGCATAAAGTTTCGATCCATTTAGAATTAGTTTTGATATAAAAAAGGATAAAAAATGACATTTTCAAAAATTCTAAGCTCTAGCCTATTACTTCTACTTACAAACTGTTCTTTATTAAACATAACCTCTTGTTCATCCAACAAGGATAATGTAACTGTAAAAGACCCTGTAGCTACCCCAACAACAGAATCCGTTGACGCTACTAATAAGACTTCAAACAAAGGAGTGAAAATGTACGCTATATTTCACACAAACAAAGGTAAATTTAAGGCTTTATTACATGACAAAATGGCTCCGAAAACTGTTGCAAACTTTGTAGGTTTAGCAGAGGGAACTAAAGAGTTTACAGACCCAAAAACGGGAGCCAAAGTAAAACGTCCCTATTATGACGGGCTTGTGTTTCACAGAATTATCGACAATTTCATGATCCAGGGTGGAGACCCAGTGGGTAACGGAACCGGCGGCCCTGGATATAAATTTGATGACGAATTTCACCCAGAACTTATGCACGATAAAAAAGGTGTTTTATCGATGGCTAATGCTGGCCCAAACACAAACGGCAGTCAATTTTTTATCACAGTTGCTGTAGCACCACATCTTGATGCTCAAAGATCTATGAAACGCGGATACTCAATTTTCGGTCAAGTTGTTGAAGGTTATGATATCGTTGAAGCGATCAGTCTAGTGGATACAGATCAAGGTGATAAACCTCTTCAACCTGTAGTGATCAATAAACTTGAAATCATTAAAGAATAATGAAAGCACTAGTCACTGGGGCCAGTGGATTTATTGGCTCTTGGCTTGTCAGAAAATTGCTTCATGAAGGACACAAAGTCCGTGTCCTTTGTCGAGCCTCCAGTCAGTTTCCTTTAATTTCAGACTTAGAGTTTGAAAAAGCCTTCGGCGATATCACAGATGTTAAATCCATTAAACCAGCCTTAAGTGGAATAGATACAGTTTTCCACTTAGCTGGTTTTATTGGGTATAAAAAATCGGATCATGAAATGATGAATTCCGTAAACGTGCTTGGAACAAAAAACATTTACCAACAAAGTCTAGAATCAAATGTTAAAACTTTTATATTCTTAAGTTCCGTCACTTCAATCGGTGCGAGTCTTAGTCCGTTTCAAATTATGAACGAAGATTCCACTTACAATTTAAGTGAATTTAAATTTGGATATGCTGAATCAAAGATAAAAGGTGAAGAGATCGTGCTTTCTGGAAACAGTTCCATGAAATGCGTTTCACTGAATCCTTCCGCGGTCTATGGTCCTGGAGACATGTTAAAATCGAGCCGTAAAAACCAACTCAAAGCCATGGAAGGGAAGCTTCTTTTTTATCCTTACGGTGGTGTCAGTGTTGTAGGTATTCATGACGTGGTTGATGCCATCTATAAAAGTGTCACTTTAGGTGAACATGGACAGCGCTATATTTTAAGTGGCGATAATCTTTATATTAAGGATTTAATGGATAAAATTTGTAAAGCTGCAGGTTCTAAAAAGCCTAAATATCAGATCCCCACCGCATTGCTAAATATACTGGGTTACATCGGTGATAACTTTACAAACGGAAAACCTATCGATTCCGAAACAGCCAATGTTATCCAGCTTTTTCATTGGTACAGTAATAAAAAAGCAGTCCAGAAGTTAGAATTTAAACCTTCGCCCAGCGATGAAGTGATCAATTCTAGCGTACAATGGGCTAAGAAGAATTTACTTAAAAATATTAAATAAATAGGTATTTAATATCTCTGATTGGATTTAAAACTAAGCGCTATGTCTATCGATGATATCAATCCAAAATCTAATAAAAATAAAGACGAGAAAGAATTTAAAATCTTTAAATCCGACGAGGACGTTGAGCCCACTGAAAGTCCAGATGAAGAAGACATCGTTGTGAATAAGACAATACAGCACAAAGAAAAGAAAAGTGATTTTAAAAAAAAGAAGAAAAAATCCCAAAGCCCTAACTTTCTTTCATCAATTTTTAGTTTAAAAAATTTACTCATAGTTATTGGCGCAGTCGTTTTATTATATTTTTCTGTTCGGATTATTTTTAAACCTAGTCTTTCGCAATATCCAAAATTGGATTCCTGCTTTACGACGTCTGTTTTTAAAATCAATCTTTGCCCAAGTGATTCAAAGTACGTCAAAGCCAATCAAGTTTCAAAAATTTTAATCCATAGTATTTTAATTAGCGAGGATGATAGTTTTTACTTCCACCAAGGCATTGACTGGAATGAGTTTCAAAAAAGTTTCTTACAAAACTGGAGAAGCGGTAAATTTGTAAGGGGCGGCTCTACCGTAACTCAACAGCTTGTAAAAAATATTTATTTAACGCCAGAAAAGTCTTTGGTCAGGAAATTTAAAGAAATCTTTTTGGCGCAGCAAGTAGAAGAGAAATACGCGAAAGCTGTTATCTTAGAAAAGTATCTTAATATTATTGAATTTGGATATCAAATTTATGGTATTAAATCGGCTTCAAATTATTATTTTAACAAATCCCCTAGCCAGCTCAATATTTTAGAATCCCTATATTTAACAATGTTAATGCCGAATCCCAAAAATTATTCATCGAGTTTTAAAAATGGTCGACTTACTCCGTTTCAACGGGATCGCATTGAAACTTTGCTGAAAAGACTTTTACGTAGAAAGCGCATTTCGCTGGATCTTTACAACTCTGCCAAAGCCAATATTAACTTATTTCCTTGGAAGAATCTTGATCTTAATGAGTCCCAAAAAATTGAAGATAATGACTTAGATTTTATCAACGATAAGAGAATTTATTTAGACACTTACAAAGAGCCAAATCCGTCTGAATCTAATTATGAAAATAATAATTCGGATAGCTCCAATTTTCGACTTGAAAATTCATCAGGTGGAACAAATGACAGTACTGATAATTCAAAAAATTCTGAATTTTTAGATGTCAAAGAGATCAAAGAAGAATTAAAAGAAGAAAATAAATCTGAACAGAAGGCATCTTCCGAAGAAAATCAACCAAGCTCATCAGACGAATCAAATTCGTCTGCAAAAGAAACTACCGATTCAAGTCAACCGGACATCACACCCAATTCGCCACCCACAGATACACCAACCGAAGAAAACGTCGAAACTTACTACGACAAAGAACAGTAATTATCAGTTTGAAACTAACGTAATCACAATCTTGCAACAAAATAATAAGATTCTCTTTTTGAAACAATTAATTTGAAATTTTTCAAAGTTTAGTCCGATCAATAATTATGACAAATATCTGGACCAGACTTTATCTTAGCCTTGGCATTCTTTTGCCTCTTTTAGCATTTCAAAATTGTGCGGAATTTATCGGTGGAGACTCGTATGAGTTTGCCTTAGCTGTTCCCGAAGAAGCCATTCCAGAGTGTCGTGACCTTACATCTTCTAATTTTCAACCTAAATTAGATTTTACATGGAGTAGTTCATCCAACTTCCCTACTTTTGATCAAGTCATGTCTTCGCCAAGTGTTGGTGATATTAACGGTGACGGATTTCCAGAAATTGCTTTTACTACTTATGCTGGTGGTAATTACTTTTCGACTCACAAAGGTGTTTTACGGGTCATCGACGGTAAATCGCGCGCTGAAATAATCTCTATTGGTTCGGATAGCATTTCGCCATCGGCTAGTGTTGCCCCTTTACTTATAGATATAGATCGGGACGGAAAGGGCGAAATTATTTTTCCTCATTATAAAAATAATGAAATCGTGGCCTTAAATTATAACGGAACTTTAAGATGGAAAGTGGCGACATCATATGCATATAATTGTTATGGTGGACTTTCCGCTGCAGATTTTAATAAAGACGGAAAAGCCGAAATTATAAAGAACGGCGAAGTCCTTTTCGAACAAAAAAATTTAGACGGGTCATACACTGTGAACGTTGTAAAATATAAAAATAACGGTAGTGGATGCTCGCATTTTGCTATGAACTTAAATTCTGGCGAAGGTTCAATGTCTATCATCGATAGCACGGGTGTGTACTTTATAAGTAATGGAAGCTTCACCTTTAAATTCTTAGTTAATAATTTAACTTGTGAACTCTTAGGTTGCTCAGCTGCAGCCGCTGACGTCGATCCTAATTACCCAGGTAAGGAAATTATTTACACAGGATTTGGAACTTTTAGAATTTATTCATCTGAAGGCCGAATTCTAGTGGATAAAAATCTAACAGATCAAAATCCTGAAGACCAATGCATATATCAAGGAAATCCCATTGTTGGCGGCGGTACAGCAACTATTGGTGAATTCGATGGAAATAAAAGCACAACAGAGTTTGCAATTGCCACAGGTCGATCGCTTACAATCTATGATAAAGCAGGAAATAAAATCGCCGGTGCAAGCACAAAAGACTGTTCGTCTTTAAGTACAGGAGTTACATCGTTTGATTTTAATGGTGACGGTAAACCCGAGATACTTTACGCAGACGAAGAAAAATTTAGAGTTTATCAATACAATACATCTGCAAGAAAACTTGATGTGATTTGGGAAGTGATCAATACATCAGGAACGCTTCATGAATACCCAGTCGTAGTTGATCTGAATCAAGATTTTAGTCCAGAAATTATTGTTGTCTCAAACAGCTTATTTGTGCCTGCAGGAACCGGCAATAACGGCTTACGTATCTTTACGGCCCCAAGTGCAGATCAAAAATGGATGCCGACAAGAAATATCTGGAATCAACACAATTATTTTATCTCTAATGTGGATAACGGTTTAAGAGCACCAAGCAGTACATCGATAAACGATGAAATAGCTAGAAATTTTAGAAGAAATCTTCCAGGAAAAGATATTCGCTGTAAATAAAAATTTAACCGTGGCCACCCATCAAAAAAGCTTCGTCACTTGTATCTTTCTGCGAGATACCTTGGAAGCTTTTGAAATATTTTTTTGCGAAGTCATAAATTTCATACTTGTCTTTGAATTGAAATATTTCTTTTCTAAACTGAGACGATTCTGGATAACCGGCTGAAAACCAAGTTGAAAACTTCTTCACTTGTAGACCAATAATTCTTTCTTCAGACAATTCGTTTAATTTTTCAAACAAAATGTCTAAAACTTTCCCATGATCTTTATCTAAGTCTTGAAACTGATTTAATTTTAAATTTAAAGACTCTTTAAATATCCATGGATTTTTTAAACACCCACGCCCTATCATAACCGCGTCACAGCCTGAGTCTGTTAATCTAAAATTGGCTTGCTCAGGAGTTAAAATATCCCCGTTTCCAATAATCGGAATTTTGCTTTTGGCTTTAACTTCTTTAATGTAATCCCAATCGGCTAAACCTGAATATCCTTTTGATCTTGTTCGTCCGTGAATCGCAACCCAAGTGACACCTTCTTCATAAGCAATTTTACAAACTTCATCGGCGTTTCTATGGCCCTCATCCCAGCCCGTACGAATTTTAATTGTCAGCGGAATTTGAATTAACTTTTTGGCAGCTTGAATGACTTTTCTGAGTTGAACTAAGTCTTTTAATAAAGCTGACCCCGCCCCTTTTTTTACAACTTTTGGAACTGGACAACCAAAGTTTAAATCTACAAAATCAGCCCCCATATCCTGAGAAACTAAAGCGGCGTCGGTTAAGTGCTCAAGCTCTTCGCCAAAAAGTTGAATCCCTATGGCCCGTTGATCTTCTGTGAATCGCATAATTGATTTAGTTTTTTCTGAGGAATATTTTAACCCCGTTGCTGATACAAGTTCAGTCACAACAACACTGGCATCCATGGATTTCATAAATGAACGAAAAGCACAGTCCGTTATTCCAGCCATTGGGGCTAAAACAAATGGATTTTTCTTAAGTTGATTTAGCAAATCTTGCTCTTTCATTCCTAAGGTTTAATCAATAGATGAAGAAATTGAAAGGCAAATTGTGGTTAGGGAAATTTTTTGATGGTGGCTCGGGACGGAATTGAACCGCCGACACAAGGATTTTCAGTCCTCTGCTCTACCAACTGAGCTACCGAGCCATCAAATGTTAATGAGTTAACTTGTTGAAACTAATAGTCTACGTTTTAATTGTCAAAGCGAAAAGCTTGATCCAAATCTTCAATTAAATCTTCGATATCTTCGATGCCTACACTTAAGCGTATTAAAGAGTCATCTATACCTAATTCTTTACGTCGTTCCGCCGGCACTGAAGCATGGGTCATGATTCCCGGATGTTCGATTAATGACTCAACGCCGCCTAAGCTTTCCGCAAGGGTAAAGACTTTAACACTTTCCAAAAATCCTCGGGCTGCTGTCATTCCACCTTTGATATAGAATGTAATCATGCCACCGAAACCTTTCATTTGTGACTGTGCTAAATCAAATTGCGGATGAGATTTTAATCCTGGGTAAACAACTTTTTCAACTTTTGGATGATCGCTTAAAAACTTAGCTACTTTCATCGCATTAAATTCATGTTGTTTCATTCGAACAGCTAAAGTTTTTAAACTTCTTAAAGACATGTAGGAATCAAAAGGTGAGGCCACTGCGCCAATAGAGTTCACTAAAAATTGTAGTTTTTCAGCCAAGTCAGATCTGTTTGTTAAAATCGCTCCGCCCAAAACGTCACTGTGGCCACCAATATACTTTGTAGTCGAGTGAACAACTAAATCCGCACCTAAATCCGCAGGGGTTTGAAAGTATGGGCTCATGAAAGTGTTATCTACAGCTAAAAGTAAGCCTTTAGCTTTTGCAAGTTCTGCAATTTTTTTGATATCGAATATTTTTAAAGTTGGATTTGTTGGTGTCTCTAACCAAATCATTTTTGTGGTTGGTTTTATGGACTTTTCGATACTAGTTAGGTTTGTGAAATCTACATAGGAAAAAGATAATCCATGTTGAGTCATCACCTTATCAAAAAGTCTAAACGTACCACCATACATATCATCACCAGCCAACACATGTTCTCCGGCTTTTAACAAATGCATTACTATATTTGTAGCTGAGCATCCTGAAGCTAATGCAAAACCGTGTTTAACATTTTCAAGACTAGCTAAACAGTCTTCGAATGCTTTTCGAGTTGGATTTGCAGTTCGACTGTATTCATAACCCTTATGTACGCCGGGTGACGATTGAGCATAAGTTGTTGTTAAATAAACCGGCGTCATCACTGCTCCGGTTGTAGGATCTGGGTCTTGACCAACATGTATTGCGCGAGTTGAAAATCCAGTGTCTTTAAAGTTCATATTTTTCCTTTATCTAATTCAGTAAGTGAATTAGTCCTCGTTCGAGATCTTTACTTAAGTTCATATATTTCGCTACAGAAACTTATCTGTAAACTTCCATACTTTTTTTATTTAAACGATTGTATATTTTTTCTCAAACGGTCTATCGTTTTTTAAGTTCATCTTCAATTTTTCATTCAACCAATCTACATCAAATGCTTTACTTAAATATTTACTACCGTTATCTGGTAACATTATTAATATTTGACTTGGTTTTGTTAATTTCTCTGAAAATTTTATTGCGCCTACTACTGCTGATGCGGCCGATGGACCAACCAACAAACCTTCGTCTTGAGCCATTTCACGGCACTTAATAAAGCTTTCGGTGTCCGTCACTTTAATGAAATCATCTATCACATTAAAATTTAAACACTCGGGTACCTTATCTTCACCGATCCCTTCAACGAAATAACTTCCCGCTGGATCGCGCACTTCTTTGTAATGGAACAAATCAAAAAGTATAGAACCAATTGGATCATTAACTACGATCTTGATATCCTTTTTTTGTTCTTTTAAATATTTACCAACACCAGAAATTGTCCCACCTGTTCCAACACCAGCAACAAAAGCATCAAGTTCGCCGTTCATTTGTTTCCAAATTTCAGGACCAGTTTTTTCGTAGTGAACATTAACATTGTCTAAGTTGTCATATTGATTTGTAAAAAAAGCACCTGGAGTGTCTTTTGCAATTTGTCGGGCCACGGAATAATGACTTCTAGGATCGTCGGGCTCAACACCCATTGGTGTAATTACAACTTCGGCCCCATAGGCTCTTAAAGTTGCGCGTTTTTCTTCACTGATTTTTGCGGGCATTGTAAAGACAGCTTTGTATCCTTTAATAGCTGCAACCATCGCAAGTCCCACGCCTGTATTCCCAGATGTAGCTTCTACGATTGTTCCACCAGGTTTTAAGTTCCCTCTTTTTTCTGCACCCTCAACAATTGCTAACGCAATTCTATCTTTAACACTTAAACCCGGATTAAAATATTCTAACTTGCCCCAAAAACTATGTTTCGAATTTTTAGGAGTGCATCTTTTCAAAGGTACAATCGGAGTGTTTCCAATAGTCGCCAACAAATCATTAAATTTACCACTCATATCAAAGTCTCCTTGGGTAAAGATTTTTATAGCATAGATTTTTCAGATAAAGGATTGTCGCCATCCAACGGGGATTCTGTAAGTTGCCCTAGCAGCATTCTCCAACGAACTTTTGGATCGCTCGAATACTTAAATCCAAATGCTTTCATCTGAGTTTTTATTTGAACTTCACTGAGTTTATCATTCAAAAGATTTTCAATAAACAGTTTAAGCTTCAGATCTTTATCCATAGTTTGGTATTTTGACCTTTTAAATAATCTTAGACAAGCCAAACGCCTGAATGAGGCCATTATTGGGCTTTGCACAACAACCACAAAAACATTCCCTTTAATTTCACAACCCAAAATATAAATCCTTATCTGCCTGAAAAGCTCGAACATACGTTTGGCACAATGGCTTGCATAACTTAATTTTTAAAATTGAAAGGCGATCTGTATTAAATATCGACCTCGCGAGAGCAGGATGCGCTCGCCGTCGGCCACTATATGCATTTTGCATTAAAACAAATAGTTTTGGCCGCAGGCGACTCGCGCCAGAGCCCACGGATGGGCGGGTCGATATTTAATACAGATCGCCTTTCAATTTTAAAAATAAGTTTGCAAGCCAATGTGCCAAGCCGAACTCGCTTTTCAGGCAGATAAGGATTTATATTTTGGGTTGTGAAATTAAAGGGAACCTTATTTGAGGTAGCAAAGCACAAAAATGCCGAGGGGAAGAAGGTAGAAGGAGAAGTAGTGGAGTTTGCCTCGTTGGAGGACGAAGATAACGCCGAAAAGACCGATGAAACCGAAGATGAGTGAAGAGATGAATAGCGTGATTAAGGATCCTGAGGCTTGCATTTCGGAGATGTATTTTAGATCCAAAATTGTGGCACCAAGGATTGCGGGAATTGAAATTAAGAAGCTGAAGAAGGCTGCGTTTTGTTTTTTTAATCCAACAAATAGTCCCGTCGTGATGGTCATTCCAGCACGACTAATGCCTGGGCATATGGCGACAGCTTGGCTTAACCCAATGATGAAAGCCTGGGAATAAGTGATTTGGTGTGAAATATACTCTGTATTTGTGTTCATCGAAGCGTAGTCTGTAGATTTTAATTTCGACAAGAAAAGGACAATTGATGTGAAGATGAAGAAAGATCCAATCCACGTGTAAGATTGAAATAACATTTCAAAGTATTCTCTAAATAAAATTCCTACAAATGCGGCAGGTATTGAAGCTACGATCACCAAACTGATTAATCGAATTGTTGGATTAACTAGTAAAGATGTGCGTGATCTAAATAAGTCTTTCAGAATTTTAGAAAACTCGTTTCTGTAATAAAAAAGAATGGCTAAAAGACTTCCTAAATGGGCAACAATGGTGATCGATATATTATCCGAATTAATTTCGAAATATTTTTGCAGAACCGCAGTGTGACCTGAACTAGAAACAGGCAAAAACTCTGTTAATCCCTGAACAAGTCCTAATATGAAAGCTTCAAAATGATTCATCATTTAAAGATGACTCAAGTATAGAATGAGATCAACTCTGCAATTGAACTAAAGTGCGTCAATAACTATGTTTTTTGAAAAATCAGTGGCCTCGGAAATCGAGATTCTGAGCTCGCCTTCTGGAGTGCGAAATCGTAATTTTTTTAGCGAATCTTCTTTACCGGCGAACAAAATATGATTTGTCGGTAGACTCACCCACTCATGCTCATTCCAAAATTCATACGCCTTTAAAGAGCGAAGTTTTAAATTATAAACTTGGGGTAATTTCGATTCTTGATAGATACCAAAAGCCAAAAACATCATCAGATGTAGTAAGACTTGCAAAAAATACGACTTCGATTTGGATTTTCCGTACTTCACTTCCGGTGATTTTAATTCTTCAGTTTCACTTTCCAGTTGATAGGAACTCTGCTCGCTAACTTCTTTTGATCCTAAAAGTCCACGCATTAAATTTGAGATACTTTGCTTTTCTTCACCTTCGTTAACCCATCGATATAAGTCGTAGGATCTGTCGCCCGGTTCTAACCGAGTCAGACTTTTTTGATCAATCCCAAGTTTTGAAAGAATAATTCCTAGACTATATAAATCCGATTGAAAGTTAGGTCGAACACCAGATAAAACTTCAGGCGCTGTGAATTCTGGTGTCGCGAAAACTTGCCCCACATCATCAAAAGAAATGTCCACAAGTTTAATTTCACCAGAAACTGAAATCATGATGTTGCTTGGTTTCAAATCACCGTGAGCAATTCCTTTTGATCTTAATTCATTTAAACCTTTAAAAATTTGATTAGCTATGTACTTTTTTGTCTTAAGATTAAGTGTTTGAGCGTCCTGATATATGGAATCCAGGTCAAAACCATGAACATATTCGGTGACTAAAAAAAACTTCCCATCAAATTCGCCCCAATCTTTCACACCAACCACATTTGGGTGATTAACTTTTGATAGATTTTTCAACTCATTTTGGAATTTTTTTCTAAACCGATTTGATTTAAATATTTTGATCGCTACGACTTGGGTAAATTCGGTTTTAGCTTCGACACGTAAACCTTTGTAAACTTCACTACTTAGGCCCCGCCCTATAAGTTCAATAAGTTCGAAGTCTTTAGTAAGTTCAATTTTAACATTCATATCACTAATGACTGTTCAAGAACCTTACCAATTCCTTAACTTCAATCTGGCTATCGAACTTTAAATCCTTCTTCGACTTAATTTTACTTAAAACCACGTAGTTACACTTGGGAAAATACGCTAAAAAGTCTTCGTAAGCCGAGTAATTATCAAAAATGGAAATCGCAAACACATCAATACATAAAGATTCAATCTTCGAAAACAACTGAATGTTTTCGCTCTTGGAGGCTTTAATCCCCAAAAGAAAACATGATCCGTCCAATTGTTGAGTTTCCATCTCTAAATCGCAGTTTTTTACTAAACTCAACATTTCAATGTGATCGTCATTGGCCAAAACAAGTCGTTGTACTTGAATTAAAAAAACCGTAACGACAAAAAATAGTCTAAATAGTTTCATAAAGTTCCTAAAAGTTAAAAATAGTTCATTAAATCCGCCATGAACGGTCCTAAAAACAAGATCGAGATCGAAGGAAAATAAAAAAGGACCAAGGGTAAGAATAATTTGAAGGGTAAGGTTTTATGGTAGCTTTCAATTTCAAAATCATTCGATTTTACAACCTCGTCGTGAAAGTCTAAAAGCGTCTGCTGGATTGGATATCCTTTGATTCCCATTTCTAAAATCATAAAAAGAATTTTATTTTCTGGGATTTTCAACGGCATACATATATTCGTGGCAGAACCTCCGTTTTGGATGGATCTTAAGAAATATATCGCAAAGCGCGATATTTGTGAGCTTTGCTCCTGAGTTGTTTTTTCAATGGACCTTAAAACACTAGAGCCTGCACTCATGTGTGAAGTTAAAGCGTCGATGAATTTTAGGGTGTCGAATAGCATATTAGATGTAATTCAACATCCGAGCCACGACATTAGGCTTAAAAGTTTAAACAAAGTTCCGATTTGTCCGAAAATCATATTTTTATTTTCTTTTTGTTCATAAAAAATGAAACAAGAAGGCCTAAAAGAAAAAGTCCAAAGCTTATTTTCTCAATTTCGGGATATGAATCCCTAAAATTAAAATGCCAAATGAGCAAAACCAGATAAATAAATCCCAAAATAAATGTCTGCACCCGGAAAGGCGCTTTCAGAGCGCTTTCTTTTCTTAAGATTTCCAACTCGGATTCAATTTGCTGTTTAAGTTTAATTATTTTTTCACGTTGATAAGCCGTCGAATCTGCAATTAAGTAAAGTTTTCGATAAAAATCTTGATGCGATTTGAAGAAAAATCCTGAATTTTGATTTTTCAGAAAAAAAATTCGCTGATACATCCTTCTATAATATGGTTTGTAGGTCTCATTTTGATATGTAATCGCGATTTCGAAGGCCGATGACATGGATTTACCTGTACTCATAGTCAGGTTGATGAAATTTAAAAATGCAGGAGCAGAATGAAGTACTAAATTAATTTTTCTTTGTGAAATAACAACTAAAACCACACTACAAACAAGTATCAGAGACAATATCAAGTACAAAACAAAAACTAAATTTGCCATCTGTGCGCCTATTATCTTAAAAAGTAGCGTCAAAAATATGACCAACGTGCATTTCAAAAAAAAATTCATGATCTTCTCGCGATTGTTATCCGAAATTAATTCTTGTTCCGATTTTCGAATTTGTTTTGTGATAATGAGTTCAAAAAAATTTCTAAAAAAATAAATATGCAAAAAAATAAATTAAAGTATATTTTTTTTATTGACGATTAATAATTGTGTCATAACAATAATAGATGTAGTCATACACGTAAATCTTTAGGAGGAATAATGGCAACAAAGAAGAAAGCAGCAAAGAAAGCAACTAAGAAAAAAGCAACTAAGAAAGTAGCTAAGAAAGCAACAAAAAAAGCAACTCGTAAAAAGAAGTAGTAATTAGCCTTTTTTGGCTTCAAGCCCTTGGGAAACCAAGGGCTTTTTTTTTGCCTTTATTATAGGCTTAGGTCCAACCAATTTTTCTTTATCCCTTCGAATAAAATAAAATCTTAATTATCAGTTTTTTGAAAACCCGCTAACACTCGTATTTGGCTTGTTTCACCTTAGATTTATTATTATAAATTTAGACATCAAAAGTAATTCAGGTTTAATTCTAATCCCTGGGACTATAAGGAGAAACATGCATAAACGTAAAAAGATAACTGTTGTTGGCGCAGGATTTGTTGGTTCGACATGTGCGCATTGGGCCGCAAGTAAGGAACTTGGTGACGTCGTACTTTTAGATATCAACGAAGGTTCAGCAAAAGGGAAAGCTTTAGATCTTTTTGAAGCTTCGCCGGTTGAAGGCTTTGATTCAAGAGTTACAGGCAGTGCAGATTACAAAGACACTAAAGACTCTGATGTTGTGATCATCACAGCGGGTATCCCAAGAAAGCCTGGTATGAGCCGCGACGATCTTTTAGCGACGAATGCTAAGATCATGCGTGCAGTTTGCGAAGGTGTGAAACAGTATTCTCCAAAAGCCACAGTGATTGTTGTAAGTAATCCTTTGGATGCGATGGCTTATGTGGCGAAAGAGGTTTTAGGTTTCCCAAAAGAAAGAGTAATCGGTATGGCCGGGGTTTTAGATAGCGCCCGCTTTAGAACTTTCATCGCTGAAGAATTAAATGTTTCAGTAAAAGATGTTCAAGCGTTTATCTTGGGTGGTCATGGTGATTCCATGGTTCCGATGCCACGACATTGTTCTGTTGGCGGCGTACCATTAACTGAAATGCTTTCTGAAGCTCGCATTAATGAAATTTCCGACCGCGCCAGAAAAGGCGGAGCAGAGATCGTTGGTCTACTTAAAACGGGGTCAGCTTATTATGCACCGGCTGCAAGTGCGGGTGAAATGGCAGAAGCTATCTT
>JANODG010000103.1:0-2154 GCA_031412575.1 Bdellovibrionales bacterium | reverse complement strand
AGAAATCCCTACGAAATTCACTTCACCTTTGTCATTAACATACGACGACAAGACTTTGGCATAACTGACCAAAGCCAAACTTCCATCGACTTTGAAATCAGAATCCTTTTCTTTTACTGTGTCCGCCTTTGCTTCTTGTTTTTTATCCAGCTCAGGGGTTTTGATCATTGTCGAACACCCTGATAAAAAAATTAGACTCAATAAAATTAAACGACTTAACATTCCAGACCTCATATTTCGGGGCTAACCGTTTTTTTAACTCGCCCTTTTAAGTTCTTCTTAGGCAAAGCATCCACGCTGACGTCCATCTTACGATCAGGCACAAGAGTAGCGTCAGAGTTTCCAGTCAGAGGATTCCAAGTCACGTCTTCGCCCTGTTCGTTTTTCACTTTCAAAGCTTTAAGAATATAGTCGTCCCGTTTGGCATTAAAAACACACATAGATATTGGACCATCTGGTGTCATCACCATAAATGAACAAGAATCACAACGTTCTTTATCCAACTCGCTGGCATCCATAAAGTTATGAATGAAAAATGTTGTTTTGCTGATTTTACCCTTGGATTTTATAAGATCAGCTTTTGCTTCCCAAACTTTTCTTCCAATAAATTTAACGCCGTCTTTCCATAACGAAGGATTATTGGCGGCTGTTTTTAACATATGGATCACTGTTTTCTTTTTATCTGTGCGATCTAAATTAAAGTCGGCCGTTAAATTCATGAGTGAATACAAAAACGGGTCGTCTTCCAAGAAGTTATACATTTTACCATTTACACCAAGGACTATTCCATACTTATTGCACTCAGGATGTCCGATGTTAGGAACGTCAAAGTTAATATCTGTCCCTGCGCCTTTAGAAATTTGCGCCGCCACTGTGTTTTGAGTGATCATGAAGTCGCGCTTTCTTAGTACGCCACGACCCGTATCAGCCTGAAGTTGAAACGACGCCAATTGAATGTCAGCGCCGTGGTCGCAAAAGAACTTTGCAACATCTGGAATCTGATGGAAGTTACCTTCGAAGACCGTGGTGTTGAAAAATATATTTATTCCGAGGCCCTTTGCACGCTTAATATAATTTTCTCTCACTTCGTTAAGGGCAATCTCATCAGCGTAGCCTTTTCTTTCTTGAGTCATGTCCACATGAAATGCAACGTCAGTCAGTCCAACCCCTGCAAGCTCTTCTAACAAATCCCGTTTGGCTAAGATCCCATTAGTGAAAAGGGTCGCACCCATTTTAAAGTCTGTGATGCGTTTTACAATTTTAACAAGTTCATCACGCTTTCTTAGTGTTGGATCTCCGCCAGAAACTTGAATGTCAGTGCCAGGTCCATAATGCCTGTAAATAGTGTCGATGCGACGATAGACTTCAAATAAGGGAATATCTTTTACGGCTTCAGACATGTCGGATAAATAACAAAGGCTACAGTCTAAATTACAGCGCTGAGTAATTTCTAAAGATACACACCCAATCGACCAGCGTTTTCCCGCCATTTGGCGATGATCCCATTGACCCGACTTCATCATGCGTTCTCGAGTCGGAGCTTTAAAGTCTTTAAGATCTGGAAATTCAGAAAAAGGTTTCCAATCTTGAATTTCTTGTGGTGTTAAATAAGTTTTGTTCTCCACTCTTGCCCCCAATATGCAGTGATTATAATTAAACGTTTTTAGTATAGTGTTTTATGGTTCACTTCCTTGGTTTTCGAGTCAATATCATTTGCAGAAACGAGATCGTTTATTACTTTTTTCTGTTACTCTTTTAATGTGTCATTTTGAGACGCACATTTTCTGTAGTTGCAATTTCAAAGAACTATAAATTTTAGGCAGATTAAAAACAGAATACTTTTTCTTTAGGCACTATTGCTAAGATTGAAAGTTAATTAGGCCGATACATACCTATGAAATCTTCTGTTCGCTTAAGAGTCATAGCTACACTACTTTTATTAGTGATTTTTGTATTATTCCAAAATTGTGGGGTTAACCAATTTCAAGCAGCTCCAGGTTCCACTGATAACGCCTCGGGCATCGTTTTTAACGACGATGCAGCACCCTTAGGTTGCAAACGCTGGCCAAGGCTTTGCGGCCTTGCTGGGCCGTACGCTATATTAGGTTCCGCAAAAGAAGTTTTTGATGTCAAAGCTGCAGGTTTAAACATGGT
>JANODG010000102.1:0-17110 GCA_031412575.1 Bdellovibrionales bacterium | reverse complement strand
ATTTTTGAATTTAATAAAAAAATATAATTTTTAATCTTTAAACGACCCTGAATATTTAAATTTATGTTTTAAAGTTCCAGTACCTCAAAGTTTAGTTGGCACAGATATAAATGAATTTCAAAAAATACTACGCAGGTCTTTGATGAAGAAAGGTCATGTTTACGTGAATTATTCATCATCAGAAAAGCAAGGTGTGTTTATAAGATTGGTCTTGAGTCACTTAAGATTAAATTCAGCAGTGTTAGAAGATATTTTTGAGATCATCAATGAAACTGCTTCAGCGTTAAATACACCTAAATCTTTAAATACAATCAGTTCAGAACTACATATTTAATCAATAAATGAAGGGGATTATTAATGAGCTTATCCAGGTTTAAATTTAATTTTTTTTCAGTACTATGTTTATGTGCTTTAAATTTTAATTCTTTTGTATTTGCAAAAGAATCGATTCAAAAAGCTAAAGTCGTAACAAAAAATGCAAAGCAAAATTCGACAACAGTTAAAGTTATGAATAAAGGTGGAAGCCCCATGAAAGATCTTTTAGATATGGAATTAATGACAGTTAATAATAAAAAAATAAAGTTATCTGATTTTCAACAATCAAAAGTTTTTTTAATTGTGAACACAGCTTCGAAGTGCGGTTATACATCTCAGTATGAAGGTTTAGAAGAATTATATAAAAAATATAAGGATAAGGGCTTAGCTGTGATTGGGTTTCCTAGTAACGACTTTGGGGCCCAAGAGCCAGGAACGAATCAAGAGATTCAAGATTTTTGTCGTTTAAACTATGGTGTCACATTCCCTTTAATGGCTAAAGCCTCTGTCAAAGGCACTGATGCGCAGCCATTTTATAAAAATTTATTAACGGCGTCTGATGATAAATCTGATGTCGGTTGGAATTTTGAAAAGTTTCTAATTGTTAAAGATGGCTCTAAAATTGAAAGATTCAAATCTAATGTTAAACCTAAAGACTTAGAAAAAGTAATCGAAAGCAAACTTTAAATGATCCGACATCTAATGATGTCGTTTTAGGTTTTAAGAATAACTTAAATAGCCTTCAAGTACTCCATGCACATTTGGGTCGAATCAGTCTTATTCGACTTTAAGTTATCACTTTCGATCTTAAGATCATGTTGTAATTCAAGTATGAGATTTTGCTGATCCTGTAATGACAAACCTTCGTTCACAATCCCTTTGTTTAAACGCTCTGGCCATTTTGCCAACTCAAGGTTTAAGGCTTTCACTCCCGGATCGTCTTCGGCTAGAAACCCACTATTTGGCCCAGGATTAGATTCGATTAAAATGATCTGACCATTCGTTAACACTGCAACATCCAAAGCAAATGGAGTTACTTTAAGTTGAGCTGGTAAAGCGTCTAATAAGCTTTGTGCAAATGCTTCGACTCTTAAGACCTCCGCTTGATCTACAGGCTGCTGAAGAGGTAATGGAATTTTATAATTATAACGAGGCACGGTAGAGCCCTGACTTAAAACTTGGCCTAGCGCCAATTCAACGCGGTATTCTGTTTGAATTTCAACAAGCTCTTGAACGATAGCTGTTTCTGGGCGGTTCAAAAAACGTTTTATGCGCCAACCAAAAAATCCAGGAAGATCGGTTAAATTACCTAATATAAGATCAGGGCTAAGAGATCCATATTTTGAAAAAATCTCTTGTCGCTTGGCTTGAAAGCTTTCGAAGTTTTCGTTGTACTCTTTCAACGCAGCAAACAGATCGCTACGATTTGTTATAAGTTTTTGTTCAGTTGCAGAATCATGAGTGCCCTTGAGAATCCAACCCCTAGGAAATTCGGCCTCTAGTATTTTTAAAGTATCAGCCAAAGAAGTTTCGGGTTTAATTAGGCTTGAAAGTCTAAATGTTTTCGGGATCACGTTGGGTTTAAATTTTTGCCAGAATTTGTATTCCATATCTTTGCTTTCGATGGCTGCCACTAAATGTTGATTGATTAGTGCAGGATTATATTTTCCAACAAGTGATCGGGCATATGAAGGAAGGCTGTGATAGACCACGCTTTCCCCTGGCAAAGTGATGGGGCGTTGAATCTGAGTTTCTGATTGCGGTAATAAAGTTGAGCCTGCCAGATTTGCTTTTGATGAAATCGATTTAGATAAAGTTTGTGGATTTAAAAAAATCGCACTAGCACCTTTTTTTTGGTTAAGTCGTAAAATCTCTTTTAGTTCTGCGTTCGAATTAGGATGGCTTAAATTATGAGTCACAAGACGCACTACCCAAGGTGTGTTTTCATCTTCAGGCGTTTCTGACATAAGTTTCATAAACGTTTGAGGGTCTAATCCTTTAGAGATGATTTCGGGGTGTTGTTCGTAAATGGCGACTTCTTTAAAGGTGTGTTGAATTAAACTACTTAAAAACAAATACTTTTCTAAAACCAAAAAGTCGGTGTTACCTTCTCGAAACTCAATTGCTGGATACGATTTTATCCAACCCGTTTGATATAGAAATTTTGAGATTGGATCTTCGGGAAAAAGGTAAATTAAAAGTGAAGAGATTTTTATATCATTCCATTTTACCGCTTTTAAAAAAGATTCTAAGCCATTTTTTTGGGATGCGATTTTAAGAATTTCTTCGCGCGCATCTTCTTCATTCATTGACCAGGCTTTCGGGTAACCATTTAACTCTAAGACTTGTCGATACAACACATCAAAAAAGAATTCTTCAGCCGTGGGCTTGTAATCCACAGAGTTGATTTTATTCATAAGACCTATGGAGAGTGATCCGATGTAGGTTTTTCTTATGTCTGGTGTGTTAAAGAAATTTTTTATTTTCGGACTTATATCTGGGCTGAAATAAAGTCTAAGAAAATGGACTAATCTTGAAACTGTTTGATCCGGATTATTATGGAAAAAGTCGATAGTTAATTGTGTAGAAATAGGTCTTTGGCCTTCTGTGCCCAGAGCGCCTGAGTTTTTAAATTCGTCTAAAAATTTTTGAAAGATCTGAAGCTGTTCGAAATTTAAGGGAGGTGTTACAAGCTCGGATGCTGTGTTAACCAAAGTGATATTTGTCGATGTCGAATTGTCATCTGTGTGAACTTGCATCGTGCCTAGGATGGTATTTTTAATTTTAAATTTAAAAATATAATTTGGATCGTCTGATTCAATTTCCAGACGTTTATCATGCTGACTGACTTTGCCACCTAACTTTTGCGCTATTATCTCTGCCACTTGCAAAGGGGTTAATCCTTGGATTTCAACTTCAATTCCAGCTCGGGGCGAGTTCAATTCAGTGAAATCAGCCTGGACCCTTGCAATAAAAGATTCATTTGCAAAAGTCGAAACCGAATTAAGAATTAAAAATAAAAAAATTAAAAAAATATTTTTCATGAATTAGACTCCACTTAATTTTTTAGCTTGAAGCCAATATTGATCACCAATAGTCTGTGATTGCTTCAAAGCATTTAGAATATTTTTAATGTAGCCTTCAATTTCGATTAAGTCGGGGTGACCTGGATCTTCAATCAGGGCAATTTTGATTCGACCGTCAAGAGTGCTGATAACAGATAAAACTTCAGCAACAAGGCTTTTAGGATCTCTGAATGTTTCAAGTTCAGTTTCAGTAAATTCTCTTCGCACATAACTTTGGTAGTTTGCAAATTTATGCTTAACAAGGATTTTAGTTTTAGGATTGAAATTCCAACCATGATAAATTTCTAAGTGATTAAAATATGCTGACAAAACTACGGGATTTAATAAAAATCCCGACCAATTTCCTTGGACACCTTTATTGGTATTTATTTCGATCAGCTTCCAAATTCCGTTCTCGTTTATAGTTACATCGAGTGACCACGCTTGTTGATCGGTCATCCAAGTTGGAAGTGACATTAAAAGTTCTTCTACAGAATCTTCTAGTGGAGAAATAATTTTTGGATCTGGCGTTCCCCAATATTCCCATCGGTTTAATGTGGCGCCCCTAATTACTTTAGAACCTAGAGTGTGAATTCTATATTCGGAAGACTTATCACTAAAAATTGTTCCTGTGTGAAGTTCTTCGATTAGAAAAACTTCGTTATCTATCGTTCCTAAACTAATTTCTTTAGAAGTGATCAGTTTTTCTAGATCAGAGAAAGATTTTATGATGCCGATCCCATAAGTATTTTGGGCTTGAGCGGGTTTTACAACAAATCCTTTGGGATATTCTTTATTTATTTTTTCTAAAAGATTTTGTTCTGGGCTGGAAGATAAAAATTCGACTAATCCCTGAGTCCGGCCTAAATGCTGTTTCAGATGAGCGGGAGTATATTCATTCAGTAAGCGAGCCGCTTGAACTTTATTAGAAATTTGTTTTGAAAGTGCGTTCGCCACAATTAGCTTTTCAGAGTACATGGCTGCTCTTAAAGGATCTCTTTTGGCCGGTAAATTTAAAGACGATGAATTGGATAAGAAAGCTTCACAAGACTGAGCGTATATATTTTGCGCGGTTAAAGTATTTAAAACTATAACTGCAAAAAATAGTACGAAAAAATTTAACATCAGAGCCCCCCTCAGAACTAAGTATTTAATTTTTCTAAATCAAAATGTGATAACTAAGTGAGATCCCCCAAACCGTAGCTATGCTTAAAGTGTTATGGTTTTAGCTGACCTGACTTTAGAGAATCAAGTCTGTTGGAATCATCAAAATTAATATAAATTACAATGATTAAGATTAAAGATTCTTTAGTAAATAATTTCACAAAAGATAAAAACTTCTTCACAATTTAAGACAATTTAAGTTTTCGGGATCATTAAAATTGAAGACGAATAGAAGACGAGTGGAAACTTTATTCAAGGATTTCACCTTCGAAAAAGCTTTGATCACTTATTGAATTCCAAACATTTCTTTGGTGGATGGTGAGATACCCACCAAAGGCTGCTATTAAGGCATCACAAAAATCTGGATCATTCAAAAATTTAACATGTTCATCGAAATCAAAAGTTTTATTTATATTCCTTACGTTTTCCAATACATCTAACAATGGTAAGTGACTTCGATTTTTTAGACCAAAGATTTTTTTGTAAAAATGAGAGGGATACACTTCATAGACTACAGTCTTAAGTTCGTTCTCTAAGTAGTAATCCAAGGGCCAAATCAAAACAGAGTCTAAAACAAACGAGAGTTCTTTCCATATTCTGAAAGTTCCTGTTTGGATATTTTTTTGAAAAGGTCTTGTGGTAAACACGGAGTTTGATTTTAATTTGATTTCAGTTGAACGCTTAGGGTGATTGTCTTCTTTTATATTGTAGAAATTTTTTATGTGATTAAAAAAACTCTCGGCCACAGCCATGCCGTAAGATTTGTGTTCATGACTGTAATTTTTAGCCAAACTTATCCAGTCTCTTATTTGTGATTTGTTGTTCGATTTATAAAGTTCGACAGGTAATCCTAAAACACAGTCGATAAAGATATGATTTTTGTGATCTGGATTTAAACTCGATATCCAATGGCCAAGGTGCTCAATTGTGAAAAATTTTAAATCAAATATTGAACCTTCGCGAAAAATAACTTCGCAAGCTTTTAAAGGCTTCGGTTTATCTTTACTTAAAATGGCCCCGGTCTGGTCGATCCCGTAATATTTCATCTTAATTCCTAAAAATAAATGTTAAATTGACCACCGCCGCCTTCCCATGAAAACTTATCATCGATATCCGCGGAAAGTAAAAAGTTGATGGTAGAGTTTTCTGAGATTTCGTAAACAAGTCTAAGGTTAAATCTAGAATTTATGTCCTCATTTTGATCGGAGACGCTTCGTAAATCTTTATTTCCTTGCCCCGAGTTGAGGGACGTCTCTAGGCCAAGATCTATATTAGTGGGCAAATAAGATCTTGAGTTTGTAGCGATCTTATACCAGATGTGTGGAAGAAAATTTGAATGTTGAACATTACCTTGAGGAGATTGCCAGTACCTGTAATTGTACTCATAACCAACAATCCAAAATAAAGTTTCAAGCTGTTGAAGTGTTGTCACTGAAGTCCGATCAAAGATTTTATCATTTACTGGATCCGGTACACTACTAGAGTACAAGCCCTCTCGACCCTGACTTAAATCTAAGTCGAAATTTAAGTAATAATTCGCGGTTGTTTTAATTCGTCCTCGAAACCCCAATCTTTTTTCGTCGAACACATACGTCTGATTAGAATCTAAAAATTCGCGTTCTAATGGTTTATTGATATAAGCATAATAATTTAAAAATTCGAAGTTTTCGTTAAGCCAGGAACCATTTAATCCATAGTTTAAGGGGCTTGATTTATCCTTAGCATTGACTTGATTTCTTTGGTTAAAGCCGAAATCTGCTGAATTTAAAAATAAATTAAGCCTATGGTTTTTTGAAAATTTAATTTCGCCAGAAACCCCTAAGTCATTCTGGTCTTTATAGGAATAAAGTGAGGTGTAAGCGGATAGACTCAAATTATTAGTAATTGCGAAAGTTAACCCAGGAAGGAATTGCTCCCGCGCTATTTCAAAATTTTCTTTGTTGATATAAACCAAATCAAATTTTATAAAGTCGTTTATCTTTTGGCTTAATTTTAATCTTTGTTGAATCGCGAACTGTTTAGAGCTAATACTTCCCAAATAAATATCATAGGCATTAGTCGCCTTAGAGAAATTATAGTCTTTGATAAGAGGATTTCGAAAGGCTAAGACATCTGAATAATACTCACCATCAATAAGCTCTGGGCCATTAATTACTTTTTCTTCTTGAGAACCAAAAAGAGAATATGATTCAATAAATCCATAACTTTTTACAGACATTGATAGAATTACTAACATAAGGGCTAAGGAAGATTTTTTCATTCAATTAACGTATAGACATCACGGGTTTTATTAGCAATATTTTATTTACTTAGTTCAATTAATTTAGCTTAGTTAATTTACTTAACGTAACTTAGCTTAACTTAACTTAGTAAGCTTAGTTTAACATATTTTGGACTTAATTTATGAAAACGCTTTATTTATTTCAAGACGATCTTAGATCTTCGAACAATGCTCTTTTCGCTAAAGCCTACGAATCATCCGATCAGCTTTTTTGTGCTTATGTAAAACCAGATAATTTCGACGCCACCAATGAACTAGGGTTTGTCGATTGGGGCAAACAAAGAAAGAAAGTTTTACTGCAGGCTTTAGATTCTTTATCTTTAGAACTTCAAGTTTTGAATTTAGAATTTTTATTCTTTGAAAATAATCAGACTTTAAAGAGCTTTATCCAAGAAAATAAAATTGATGTTTTTTTTAAATCGCTAATCCCTTACAAATTCGAAAGTGAAATCTTAAACGATTTTCCAAAACTGACTAAAGTGGTTTCTGAACCCAACAGTTTTTTGACTTCATTAAATGAATCTGATTTATCTTTTAAAGATTTAAAATCGTTCATCAGATTTAGAAAAATTGTTGAAACTAAGAAATGGCCAACTAGGAGTTTGACGTCTAATGTTAAGATGGAAGCAAATAAATTCGCGCTTGGATCAGAATCGTATCTCAAAACTTTAAAAGTCAAACATTGGGTTAAAGAAAGCCTTTCTGATTTAAATCAAATTGAAATAAGTTTTGATCTAAAAGGCGACCGGTCATCTGCTTTAAACCATGTTAAAAACTATATTTGGAACCTTCATAAAATCAAAAACTATAAAGAAACTAGAAATGGAATGCTTGAATTTTTTGATTCTACTAAGTTGTCCGCTTGGCTTGCACTAGGAGTTCTTAGCCCAGTCGAAGTGTTTAAAGAAATTCTTGAGTATGAGAAAGAAGTTGTTTCTAATTCGTCCACCTACTGGCTTAAATTAGAATTGTTATGGCGGGATTATTTTAAACATGTCGGTTTAAAATATGGCGATTTAATGTTTTCAAAAGCTGGCCTTGAAGAAGTGCATAATGAAAGCTCTATACCTGATCAAAAAACATTTCATAATTGGACATTAGGAAAAACAAGAAATTCTTTCATCAACGCCAATATGATCGAGCTTAAGACTACAGGTTTTATGTCAAACCGTGGTCGTCAAAATGTAGCAAGCTACTTGTGTCACGAACTAAATTTACCTTGGACCTGGGGAGCGCGCTGGTTTGAATCCTGCTTAATTGATTATGACCCTTCTAGCAATTACGGAAACTGGCAATATATATCTGGGGCAGGCGGGTGGGGTCCGCATAAATTTGATTACGATTGGCAAAGTCAAACGTATGATCCTTACAAATTATACCAGAAGAAATGGTCGGGATAATCTTTAGTTATCTTTAAGAAACTGATTGTTTTCGAAAAAATTAAATATATTTTTTATCACGTCATCCGAATTCATTATGAAAGTATGACCGCTGGGTACCACCAGAAAATCTTTCATCTCGTGTAATTTAGCACTTTCGACAGAAACTTTTCCATCATTAGGACCTTTAAAAAGATAAGAAAACCATGGGTCGCTGGAAGAGTTACCAGTGATCACGCCAATAGTTAAGGGCACGGATTTAAGTTTATTAGGAAGACTATTTTTATCTGTTCCTAACTGAAGTCCTGCTGGCCCATTAAACCATTTGAACCAACTTTGGTTTTTAAATGCATCCACGATTTCACTGCCGTGGTTGGGCGGCGAGATCATCACTACAGCTTTAATGGTTTTTAAAAGTGCGTCTTCTTTTTTGTTTTGAAAATAGTACCTGACTAAAATCCCACCCATAGAGTGGGTGACAAAAAATATATTTTTTGAATTTTTAGATTTACAAAAATTAAGACCTTCCTGAATCACTGCACTTAAGTCTTCTACTTTTTTTTCTGTAGAAGGATAAGTTTCATTCCAAACAAAATACCCTTTCTTTTTAAATTCTCTTTCGATTTTATTCATCGAACCTGATTTCCTGGCCAGTCCGTGAAGTGCGATAAGGCAAGGCTGTTCGCTTGCCTTTAGGGTGAAGGAGGCGAACGTCATGCTGCTAAAGAGTATAGTGAAAAGGATCCATTTAACCATGATCAAATTCTAAAACAGAATTCACTGTATTAAAAGTCTAATCCTGAAACTCGGGTTTTACTTTTTGGGCCAGCATAAAAGTTAAAATCGAAGCTGAAATCGCCAGGTAACCCACTAAATGGTAAGTGTCCAAAGGCCTTGCAGCGGCATTCATAGTTTCTCCAAGGGCTCTTAAATCATTACCTTCCCCAAGTGCTAAGGTCTGACTTGTGGACATGGACATAATTTGGCCTGCAATCCAAGCGGCTATTGCTGCTGAAAGCTGCTGGATGGCACTGACTATCGATAAAAAGCCCGCGCGTTTATCTGTGGGCGCTGTGGAAGTGATAAGGGCCATGGCAGGAACCATACGACCAGACATGACGATGAAAAAAGATGAGCTGATCAATAAAATTGTAAATGTAGAGCTTGGACCAAGATTAGTGATTAGATAAACCGGAACAATCGATAATAAAACTGAAATCGAAAAAACTTTGGTTTTTGTAAAAACATCTGAAAGGCGACCTACAATCGGTGCTGCAAATAAAGAACATAAGCCACCAAATAAATAGATTAAAGGTAAACTTTCCTCAGGCAAGCGGGCATTAAACACAAAGCTCATGCTTATAAACGGGATGACACTAAATTGTCCCATCACTAGAAAAAATATTAACATTAAAGCCAGCTTTTGATTTTGGCTGTTTGCAATCATTTTTAAAGTCTGGAAAGGATCTCGGATTTGACCTTTTATTAAGTGAAGATTTTGATTTGGTATAAATAATAAAATAAAAATAAATAGAAATACACAGGCCCCACCAAGGATTAAAAAAGGTGTTTGCCAGACATATAAGTTTGCTATGTAAAGAGCGAAGGGTACGCCAAGCACCGAAGCTAAAGCAAATGCACCCATGACCGTTCCAACAGCAAGTCCCCGACGTTGGTATTCAAAGTTATCCGAAATGATAGATAGCACGATAGAGCTTAAAACGCCGCCGAATATACCAGTTAAGCATCTGACAGTTAAAAATGCGTAGTAGTTTTCTACCAAACCGCAAGCAATAGTTCCAATCGTAAAGCCGATAAAAAATAAAACTAAAACTTTTTTTCGGTCAAAAAAATCTACAAAAAAAGAGGATAGAAACCCACTTAAACCGGCAGCAAGAGTGTAACTAGAAACTAAGTAGCTAAACTGCTGCTGGGAAATGTTCAACAAGCGTGTGATCTGAGGCCCCAAGGGCATGAGAATCATAAAATCAACTATATGAGTGAATTGCACAAAGGCTAAAAGAAGAATCAAAAGGGCTTCCGATTTACTAAACCTTTTATTAAATAAAGACACTTATTTACCCCCAGAAGTATTAAACAGTAAGCTGAAATTTTTTATTGGTCTAATTAAAATAATCTGCCTAATGCGAACTTTTTTTGAAAATATTCAAAATTTAAACTTAAAATTTTTTAAGTTTTTACACATTCAAAATGCTAAAGATTTTTTAAAATCAATATATTTGACCTGATACAAAAATGCTTAATGTTTAGATTTTTAAACATTAATAACAATTATCATTGAAGAATATCACTACGTTTGCAGTTATTTTTCTCTCAAGCGAGACACGAATATTTAACGAAACCGTTTCGCCAGACAACAAACTAGATAACTAACAAGGAGAGTACGATGGAAGAGTATCATATAGATTTTTACAACATAGATAAATCAATCCGTGAAATCATAAAAAACAAGATGATTGACGACGAAGATTATGACGACTTTCAAGCCTTCGATGATGATGACGATATAGATTTATACTAAAAGGCCGTTTAAAGGTCTGATCTCAAATAGAGACTTTTATTTCATTGTTAAATTTAATTAATTCCCATCTTTGTTTTATGTTTGTCATTGTTTTTACCGATCAATTTAAACTGTTTAAATGAAACTGATAGATTGAAACTGATAAATTGAAAGCTAGGTCGTGGATTTAAAGTGAGAAAAAGATTTTTAGAACAATCATATGTCGAAAAAGTCATTAAAAAGCTTTCGAAGCTTGGAAGCCTGTTTCAATACGAGACACTGGCTGAGATCAGAATCAAAGATAAAGTTTTTCCAATCTATGGTCTTCAAATTGGACCAAATGATCCTAACCTACCCGTATTAGGTTTATTCGGCGGAGTTCACGGTCTAGAAAAAATAGGTTCGCATGTGATCGTGAATTATTTGAATTCACTAGCAAATAAAATTAATTGGAATATAGCTTTAACTAAAAATTTAGAAAGCCTAAGGGTTGTGTCTATCCCTATAGTTAACCCAGGCGGGATGTATTTAAAGACAAGATCAAATCCAAACGGTGTGGATTTAATGCGAAACGCCCCGGTGCAAGCCGAGGGGAATCTGTATTGGCCGGCAGGTCAGACAGTAAGTCCAAAAATTCCCTGGTATCGAGGCAACCCCGAAGATATGGAATTAGAAAATAAAACCTTGGTTAATTTCGTGAGTAAACACTTATACCCATCATCATTTTCGATGGCTTTAGATATTCACTCTGGTTTTGGTTGGAAAGATCGCCTCTGGTACCCCTATGGCAAATCTATGAAACCATTTGCAGACGAAGCTTTAGCTCGGAAATTAGCAAGGTACTTTAAAGTTTCACATCCCTTTCATCACTACAAAGTCGAAAAACAATCTGATAGTTATATGATTCACGGGGACATGTGGGATCACATGTACGACAATTTTAAAAAACTAAATACCAACACAAAATTTTTACCGTGGACTCTAGAGATTGGTTCATGGTCCTGGCTTTTAAGTCGACCTTACCGTATTTTTAATACGGGTGGTCTATTTCATACCGATGAAAGCACTAAGTACTCTTACTTGATGAGAAAACATTGGGGCCTTCTAGATTTTTTTAAAGATATGACGATCCACCACAAAGCTTGGGTTAAGGAGCAGGTGTCTAAAGAAGACCTGAATCGAATTATAGGTTTTTAGAGATGTTTAGCTTGGTGCTAAATTGAGTTCATTGAAGCTCAAATCTAAGATGTCATTGGTGCTTAACTTATCTAAGTTGAGACTCGAGCGACCTTAACTTTTGGTAAAGCTGAGGTGCAACGCTTTCCGCAGAAAATAAAAAACTTATATTTTGGTGTGTACTAATACATACATTATTTTCGCCGATTAAGGACTCGTGCTGGCCATTAACAAATCTAAATGTGATTTCCCTTGAAGTAAGCATGTATGTCGCACTATCTAAATCTGAAGGTTTACTCTTAACTAAAAAAGACTCTGTCACAGATTTCCCAATCTCTATATCCACATACTCTACGCCAAATCCATCCGGATATAACCCACTTAATATAAATTTAGGATGAGAACTACTGCCTTCATTAACAAAACGAATCTCACTCCACAAAATAGATTTTTTGCTAGAAAATGTTTTAAAATCATCATCGCTTTCGATAATATTCCAAGAATGAATAGAAAGCTCTTGGGCTAAATCGAGCACTCCCAAAATTGCGATTTGGGTACCTTCTATCGAGATCTGATTTTGATGATTTCGACCAGTACAAAAAACCATGGCAGAAAAAGCGGGTAAAGAAGCGAAGATTGTTATAATTAATCCTAAAACATTTAATTTCATTTTAGTTAATCCCTTTTTATTTATGAATTGTAAAATATAAAATCAAAAATGAATTTTTTTATAGATCTCTTGCTCTTCATATTAGGTGAAAACTAACATTGGTCTTAAATTAAATACAGTTAGGTCTAGTTAGCCTGTAAAAAATCTATTTAACTATATAGATTTTGTTTTTTGTTCTGCACTTGCATATCTTACAAATAAAAATAAATTATATTTAATGACTTTAATGCTTCAAATCCAACACAGCGCGCTTTCGCAAATATAAGGTGATCAAGACTGTCACCCAATTTTAAGTCTGGCATATCCATATGAAGCTTTAGCTTGAAAATGGCTAGATTTTTTTAAAGATATGACGATCCACCACAAAGCTTGGGTTGAGGAGCAGGTATCTAAAGAATACCTGAATCGAATTATAGGTTTTAGATATTTAGAATTTCAGAATCATTTTGAGTATGCACGTAAACTCCAATTACTGAAATGTTCATTGCGGGCATCTGTGGCTTTGTTGGCTGTCAGTGGTGCTTTTGATTTTGTTTAGCTAATAAAAAATCTCTATAGCATTTGATCGTGCAGGTTTTTTAATGTTGTACAAATCCTGACCGGTTTTATAATTTCAGTTTTCAAGCTTTAAAAATAAATTAATAAATAAAAAAAATCTTAAGAGAATCTTAATTTTTTGTCCTAATCTTAAGATAATCTTATTTTATTTAGATGAATTCAAATTAAAATTTATCACCTGGTCTAGAAAAAATAGTCTTAACAAGATTTTGATTAGACGCGAGTCTTAATCCAAAAATAAACTAAACGAAATTTAAATTTCAATTTTTTTAAGGGGTGATTTATGCGATTGATATCTTTCGTTATAGTTTTAATGAGTTTATTTATAAATTTGAGATTGGCTTTAGGGTGTGGTTGTGGTCCCGCTCCAGATCCTGCGTTTTTTTGTGAATGCGAAGAGGTACCTTATTATGCATCGGAATATTGTGGTAAATCTTTTTATTGCCATAGTCGTTATGATATAGAGGGTAGTTCAGTATGTGTAAATTATGCTACTCCGAAGTCTTATAAGGGAAATTGTCAGTTAGTTTTTGATACCATTACTGACCAACCAGCAAGACCTTATGTTGATGATCCCATAAAATTGTGCGGTTCAACGATCAAGGTACAAAATCAATCAGTACAAGAAAATATTCCTGTAATAGGAACAAATTTGGATTTGGTGTACTCAAGTGAAAGGGCCTTCGGTCGAAAAGATAAATTTCAATATAAAGAACTCATAAATGATCCATCAGATACAGATGTAACACAGGTCTATCTTAAGCATACTGTTGATGGCATATCAACGGAATACAATTACGCGGCTACATCAAACATCGAATATAATTTTGAATGGAATGGTTTAAACGCTTTAAATCAAGAAACAATTAATGGAATTGAAAGCAAAATAGAAGTTGATTATTTTTATGCTAACTATACTCCTCCAGCAAGAATAAAAGTATATGAAACGAACATTGGATTTGGATTTTATAATCCTAAACTATTAGGACTTGGCGGTCTCACCTTATCAAATCATCATTTTTATAATTTAAAACTTAGACGACTTCATCAAGGGGACGGATATGATCGGACCGTTGAGCCTATAAAAATAAATTTAACTGGTGATGTAGTAGAAAAACTAGATGCGTCAGTAGTTAGCTTTTCAAACTATTTGGTGGCTTCAGCAAACGGACTTGAAGCTTATATATTTGATACCGCCGGATATCACCTTGCGACTAGATCGACCAGAACTTCAAAAGTGTTAAATACATTCACTTACGATGTAAACAAAAATTTAGTTTCAATGCAAGACTCGTTCGGTAATCAAACGATAATAACAAGGCCGAATAGTACAACAGTTGTTATTACCACCCCGTCGTTGAAAGCAACAACATTAACTCTGAATGCCCAAGGTCTTGCTACCCAAGTTACAACACCCAACGGGGAGTCATACCAAATGACTTACTCTAGTGTTTTAAATGAAAGAGGATTGATGTTTACCTTTGAAAACCCGCAGGGTCTTATTTCGACTTTTACTTATGATTCTGAAGGTAGATTACTTGAAGATTCAAATAGTGCTGGTCAAAAAGTCGAACTGAATCCCGTTGATGATCAATACTATAACAATTTAATCCAAGCCATCTCAGCTGAAGGAAGAATTACTGAGTATTATAATACATATACTTTTTTTGGAAGCCCTATAAATCGTGCCCGATATTCGGCCACTGTTACTAGCCCTACTGGTTCAAACGCAACCGTAAACAAGTTTGAATATGAATATACTTACGGTTATCCAAATGGCTATGGTGAAAGTATGTACAAATATCCAGATCCAAGATTCGGCGAACAGTCGAACTATGACTATAACGTTACAATTTACACTCAAAATACCGTAAATAATCAAATCTTGGTTGGCCGAGTCGATGAATATTTAGAATCTGATTTATTAGTTTTAAACGATCGAACGCACACTATGACATATGACTTAAAGAACTGGGTAACAGATTACGATCCTGTTTTGCAAACTTACACTTCAACCACACCACTTGCGCGTACAAAGAAAACTAAATTCAATAACTTTGATCAGCTCATCGAAGAAAAGTTTGCAAGCTTTTCACCTGTGACCTACACTTATGATATTAAGGGAAGACTTGATCTTATAACTCAAAGTACCCGGGTTTGGGATTTTACTTACAACACAGAATATGAAGTTGAAAGTTTAAAAAATCCTTTAAACCAAACAACAAATTTCTTGTATGACAACAATGGAAGAGTTATTGAAACCACATATCCTAATTTAGATAAAGCTTACTTTGAATACGATGAAGTCGGAAACATGAAACGTATCAAAGGCGGAACAAAACCTTGGCATGATCTGGTGTACACTTTGTTTGGCAAACTTTCAGATTACATCATGCCTAATTTAGGCAGTGGAGTTAAAACAGTTCAGTATGATTACAACAATGACAAACAATTAACAAAAATCACCAGAGAAAATTTAAGTGAAATCAACTTTACTTACGGTTTAACTACAGGAGTATTAGAACAGATCACAGCACCTGAAGGAAACTATGTTTACACCAATGATCTTCAGTTTGAACGTATCGACAAAATCCAAGCTCCAAACAATATTGAAATTAACTATTCGTATCTTGGCGATGCTATGCAAATCCAGGGCATTAAAGATGGGGTTAACAATTCGACGTACAGATACGATTTTGCCAAAATGCTTCCTAACAAGCGCACACTTAGACACCAAGATTCAAATTCAAACGTAAATCACGTGACTAATATCACATATAATAACGACAGACTTGTGACAGTTGTAGGAGCGCAGACTTTAACCCGAACAGCAGCCACAGGTTTAATAAGTGCCACCAGTCTTACAGGCGGAATGACAGAGCAGTACACTTACAATGCAAGCTTTGGCGAAGTAGCAAGTTACAATGCTAAATTTTCAACAACCCAAAAGTATAACGAAGTTTATACTAGAGACGCTTTAGGTCGAACCACAAAAAGAGTTCAAACCATAAACGCTAGCCCTGCAACAACACATGACTATGTTTATGACAGCAGAGGAAGACTAATTGAAGCTAAACTTGCAAACGTGATTCAGCGAAAATATTCCTATGATTCAAACTCGAATCGTTTAGATATTAAAAACGCAGCGTTAAATCAGTTAGCAGTCGGAACATACAACGATCAGGATCAAATGCTGACCTATATAATTAAAAATGCTGCAGGCACAGTCTTAAATAACTACACTTACACTTACGATGATTTTGGAAATCGCTTAACGAAAATTGATACAACGAACAATACCAGAGAAGAGTACATTTATAATTCTATAGGAGCTTTAACAAGCTACATTAAAAAGAACAACACAACATTAGCAGTTTTAAAAACAGTGACCTATCAGAACGATGCGCTTGGTAGACGTATAACCAAGACCGAAGATTCAGTTCTACAAACTAGATATATTTATGATGAAAGTATTAGACTCGTCGGTGAGGTCACACCAAATGGCGACACATTAACTCATTATGTTTACGTTGATAAAGCCCACACACCTGCCTACATGAGCAGAGCTGGCGTAAATTATAAATTTATTACCAACGAGCAGGGATCTGTCCGATTTGTGATGCTAGCGACAACAGGTGTGGTTCAACAAGAAATTACTTACGATGAGTTTGGAAATATCACAGCAGATACAAATCCAGGATTCCAGCCTTTTGGATTTGCCGGAGGAATTTATGATCCGGATACAAAGCTGACACGATTCGGTGCTAGAGATTATGATGCAGAAACAGGTAGATGGACAAGCAAAGATCCGATAAGATTTAATGGTGGGGATACGAATTTATATGGGTATGTGGGTACTGTCGGAAAACCTATGATCGAAACTAATTTATATGGTTATAGTTTTTCAGATCCTGTAAATTTTATTGATGCAAATGGTTTGTGGGCCGTTCCCGTTTTATTTGCCATCGGATCATACATAGG
>JANODG010000101.1:0-11813 GCA_031412575.1 Bdellovibrionales bacterium | reverse complement strand
GATGAAGACTTTGAAAGCTTTGATGAATCCAACGTTAATGAAGATTTAAGTGTCAGTCTGGACGACGAAACATCCACGGACTTAGGAAGTGATGATCTTAATGACGATCTTAATGACGAATTCGCTGATGAGCTTGACCTTGAAAGCTCTGGCGAAACTCAAGCTACTGCAGAATCTGCAAATGACAATATTGCCGACTTAGAATCTGAGCTCGAAGACTTTTCGGATTCCGAACTTGATGGGGGAAGTGACACAGCAGTAGCTGGTGATGTGTTTGATATCGAGGACGACAACTTGTCTTTAAATAACTCGGAAAATTCATTAGACGGCTCGGATGACCCTTTTGCAGATTTTGAAGATAGCTCTGAACCCGCAGATAATTTAGTCACTAAGGATCAAAACACTGCTGATCCATTTGCAGACTTCTTATCAGAAGATTTAGATAATAATAGTCCACTAGTTACAGAAGATGGCTCTTCAGATTTGAATTCAGGAACAGAAGAAGATCCTCTATTTAATCTAGAAGATGAAGAGCTTGACGATACGGCTTCATCTTCCGAAGTTGTTCCACCATTAACCGATTCATCTGATGATTTGAGTTTTGAGGATTCATCACAAGACGTGCCGCCCGCAGTGAGTGATCTTAATGACAATTTAGACGATGCTTTTGGCGACGTTATTACAGCGCCAATTAATGATGATTTATTAGTGGCTGATATTCCAGGTCAGAATAAATTAACGACCTTAGAGTACAATTCTCAAAATGCTTCTGGCGTTGTTGTGATCAAAGCCGAACAGCCATTGATGTACTCAACACAGTATGATCAAGCTTCATCACAATTTATTTTGAACTTACAAGATGTTGTTGTGCCAAGTATTCTTCAAAGGCCTCTATATCTTAAAGACTTTAAACAAAGTTTCGGTGCCGTGAAAGCCACACCCGTAAGTAATGGTTTGGTTCAAGTCGTTATCAAAGTGACCAACAACAAAGAACCGAATATTTTATCTAACGGCAAAGAAATTCTTGTTAGCCCGGGGACCGAAGTTATTTTCGGTAAGATTTCAAAAGTATCCGACACTACGGAATTAAATCCAATCATGAATGTCGAAACTCAAATCAGTCAAAATTTAAATCTACCTACAAATGATTTAAACGGTGAAAATGCACTTACGGCTTCAACTCTAGAAGAGTTTTTACTGGAATCAGGATCATTTTATGGAGAACCTATAAACTTACAGGTCAATGACGAAGAAATTTCTACTGTTATTGGATTTATAGCTGACTACTCTGGTGCAAACATTGTTATAGCACCCGGGGTCAGCGGAAAAATTACCATTAAACTTCGTAACGTTCCTTGGGATCAAGCCCTGCTTACGATTATGAAAACCCGTGGTTTAGGTTACGTCAGAACGGGTAACGTTCTAAGAATTGCTCCGCTCACCGAACTTCAAACAGAGGCCGCTGCTGCTGTTGAAGTCCGTAGATCACAAATTCAGATCGAGCCGACTTTGTTAAAAGTTATCCCACTTGAATATGCAAACTCTACAGAGATATTGCCCCAAATAACACCCTTTATCACTGTAGGCCGAGGAAGTGTGACGGAGGATAAACGAACATCAAGCATCGTTGTCAATGACACGCGCGCAGCGATTACAAAAATTAGTAAATTGATCAAAGAATTAGACCTTCCTCCTCCACAAGTCCTTGTAGAGGCAAAAATCGTAGAAGCCTCTAAAAACTTTGTCCAAACTTTAGGTGTGAGATGGGGTGTGGGTGGACAACCTACTCAGCTTTCACCAACGGGTGGCCAAAATAATGGTGCGATCAATATAACGCCATCGCTTCAAATTAACAGAACCTTAGCCACTGACGGCTTGGTGTCAAATCAACCTCTCATAGGCACATTGAACATCGGTGTTTTGGACTTTTTAGGAAATATTGACGCAGCCATAGGTATCTCAGAAACTGACGAACAGGTTCGGGTCATATCCTCGCCGCGCGTTACAACTCTAAATAACACAGAAGCTACTATCATCCAGGCTTCTGAAATCTTAAGAGTAAGAACAGTCGTGAACGAAGGCTTGTCTCAAACGGAAGTTCTAGCAGTTCCAGTTCAATTGCAATTAAAGGTAACACCCCAGATTACCTCCGGATCTAGCGTTCTTATGCAAATTGACATTAAAAACGAATTCCCCGGCGCTGCAATCGAAGGACAGTCTCCAAAAAACACTCGCCAAGCTTTGGCCAGAGTCTTAGTTGAGAGTAACAAGACTGCTGTTATCGGTGGAATTTATGATAAAAGCTCAACTATAATCAATGTCGGAGTGCCATTGTTAAAGGACATTCCTTTCCTAGGTTGGTTATTTAAGACTAAAAACGTGAGTAAAAGAGACACAGAAATCATGATCTTCATCACTCCACGTATCATTGATAAAAATTACTCAACTTCCGCTTCATCGAATATAAATTAAAATTTCTAATTTATTCCTATAGGCAGGTTGACAAAACCTGCAATTGTTAGCAAAACAGAACCTCTTTAGTGTATTGCAAAAACTTTCTTAAGGGCTTTAGGGCCAACTGATAAGGTTTTTGAAATACACTTTTTTTGCGCTTTTTTTAAATAATTAAGTAATTTTAATGACATATCTGTCAAAACGTTATTTAACCTTCAAAAAAGAAGACTTAAAAAAAAGAGATAAAATTAAATTTTTTTGAAGAGTTTAAGTCAGAGTATTTAAAAAGTATTGAGTAATTTGTTTGAGAAATTAAATAAAAATTAGCAAAACAAGCTTAAAAGAATCAGTTTCAACGAGGTAGTAAGGTGCAAAACCAAAAAATTAGAATTCGTCTTCGTGCTTTTGATCATAAACTTTTGGATCAATCGACAAAGGAAATCGTAGATACAGCTCAACGTACTGGGGCCACAGTTGCTGGACCAATCCCATTACCAACAAGAATCAACAAATATACTGTTCTTAGATCTCCTCACGTTGATAAAAAATCACGCGAGCAGTTTGAAATCAGAACTCACAAAAGATTACTGGATATACTTGAGCCAACACAGCAAACAGTTGATCAATTGATGAAATTAGACCTTTCTGCCGGTGTAGACGTAGAAATTAAGCTGACATAATTTTTTAAAACAAGGATATTACAATGTCTGAAAATATTGAAAACAATCTAGAAACAGAAACTGCAGCTGACAACCAATCTGCTGATGCTGAATCTTCTACTTCTAGTAATCTAAAATTAGATGGTTTTTTTGGTGTAAAAATGGGTATGACTTCTGTTTATAATGAACACGGTGTTCGTATTCCAGTTACTGTTTTAGAATGCACTCCATGGACTGTGACTCAAGTAAAAACTAAAGAAAAAGATGGTTACGAAGCAGTTCAAATCTCGTCGCATCCTAAAAAATTAAAAAGTTCATTAAAGTCTGAGTTAGGTCATTATAAAAAAGCAGGGCTTCAAACAGGTATGAGATACAGTCGCGAAGTTAGACAAGAACTTCCTGCTGACGTAGCTGTTGGTCAAAAAGTGACTTTGGCTTCCTTTGAAAAAGGACAAATTTTACAAGTTTCTTCTGTTTCAAAAGGTAAAGGCTTTTCGGGTGTTGTTAAGCGTTATGCTTTTGGTGGTGGTCCCGCTACTCACGGATCAGGTTTTCATAGAAGACCGGGATCTATTGGTAACCGTGAATTTCCAGGACGTGTAATGCCAGGTAAAAAAATGGCAGGTCAGCATGGTAATAAGCTTGCCACAACTAAAGGTTTAGAAATCATTGATATCTTGCTTGAAGACAATGTTTTATTAGTCAAAGGTTCGATTCCTGGCGCTAAAAACACTTTAGTAGAAATCGTTAAAATTTAATTAAGAGGAAATCATGGCTACTGTTGATGTATTAAATTGGAAAAATAAAAAAGTTGATTCTATCGACTTATCTCCTGAAATTTTTGAAAAAGAAGTGAACAAAGAGTTGCTTCAAACTGTTGTAAGATGGCAGTTGGCTTGTCGTAGACAAGGTACTCACATGGCTAAAACTAAAGGCCTTGTTAGCGGTGGTGGTAAAAAGCCGTACAAACAAAAGGGTACTGGTAATGCAAGACGAGGTTCTACACGTTCTCCATTAATTCGTGGTGGTGGTGTGATTTTCGGTCCACAACCAAGAGACTATTCTTATTCTTTACCTAAAAAAGTAAGAGCTGCTGGTTTAAAATCTGCACTTTCTTATCTTTATGCTGAAGGCAAAGTGAAAGTTGTTGATTCTTTGGATTGCAAAGGAAAAACAAAAGAAGTCGCTGAGAATTTGAAATCAATTGGCGCTTTAAAAACTGTGTTGGTTGGTGCGGAAAAAGGTTCGCTTTTTCAAAGAGCATCAAAAAACTTACCTAAAGTGGTTTATTTAACGACTGAAGGGTTAAACGTTTTTGATCTTTTAAAATATGACCATGTTATTTTTGAAAAAGGCTCTATAGAGCAAATTCAAAATAGACTTCAAGTGGAGGCTTAATGTTAGACGTATTAAGAAAACCTTTAATCTCTGAAAAACTAACTGCCCTTGCTGAAAAAGGCATTTATGGTTTTGAAGTCGATAAAAAAGCTACAAAAACTGAAATTAAAAATACTTTTGAAAAAAACTTTGATGTGAAAGTTGAGTCTGTAAAAACAATAGTATGTCGTGGTCGTGCGAAACGTACTGTTCAAGGTGTTGTAAAACCAAAATATTGGAAGAAAGCACTTATCAAACTCAAAAAAGGTGAGAAACTTTCACTTTTTGAGGGAGCGTAAATGGGAATTCGTATATTAAGACCTAGAAATAACAGTTTAAGAAACCGTTCAGTTTCTGACTTCGCTGAAATTACAAAAAGCAAACCAGAAAAAAGTTTAACAGTTTCTTTAAACAAAAAGTCTGCAAGAAACAACCACGGTCAAATTACAATGAGACACATTGGTGGTGGTCATAAAAGACGTTACAGAATTATTGATTTTAAACGTTACAAATTTGACATCCCTGCAACTGTTAAAGCTATTGAATATGATCCAAACAGAAATGCGCGTATTGCTTTAATATCTTATATCGATGGGGAAAAAGCATACATAATAGCTCCATTAAAACTAAATGTTGGTGATCAGGTAGTTTCAAGTTCAACTGCAGATATCAAGCCTGGAAACAGCTTACCTTTATCTTCAATTCCGGTTGGAACAATCATTCACAATATCGAACTTAGACCAGGTAAAGGTGCTCAGTTATGTCGTGGCGCTGGAACATCTGCTAGTTTAGTGGCGAAGATGGAAATTTATTGTCAGGTTAAGCTTCCAAGTGGTGAGGTTAGACAAGTTCTTTCTTCGTGCAGAGCTTCTATCGGACAAGTTGGTAATACTGACAGTGAAAATATTAAAATTGGTAAAGCCGGTCGTAAACGTTGGATGGGCAAACGTCCTTCTGTTCGTGGTATGGCGATGAACCCGATCGATCACCCATTGGGTGGTGGTGAAGGTGTTGGTAAAGGTCACCATCCTGTATCTCCTTGGGGTCAACCTTCTAAAGGTTATAAGACAAGAAGAAACAAGAGTACAAATTCAATGATTATCAAGAGACGTAAGTAGGAGTTAAGATGGCTAGGTCGTTAAAAAAAGGTCCATTTGTTGATGAACATCTTCAAAAAAAGATCTCGAATTCAATTAAGACAGGTGACAAAAAAGTTATTAAAACTTGGTCACGTAGATCGACAGTAACTCCAGAATGTTCAGGGCTTACATTTGCTGTTCATAACGGTAAAAAGTTTGTCCCTGTTTATGTATCTGACAATATGGTGGGTCACAAGTTTGGGGAGTTCGCTCCTACAAGAACTTACACTGGCCATGGCGATAACAAAAAGAAATAAGGTCTGAGGATTAAAATGGAAGTAAAAGCGAATTTAAGGTTTGCAAGAATTGGTACTCAAAAAGCTAGATTAGTGGCTGACACTATACGTGGAAAAAACGTAAATGAGGCTTTAAAAACTCTAGCCTTCATGCCAAAAAAAGGTGCTGATCTAATTATGAAACTTTTGGAATCTGGTGTTGCTAACGCTGAACAAAAGAAGACTATTGATATAGATAATTTATATGTAAAGACAATTGAAGTGAACAAAGGGCCTCATATCAAAAGATCTCGTCCTCGTGGTAAGGGAAGTGCATCTCAGATATTAAAGAAAATGAGTCATATTTCAGTGACTTTGGACGAGCAGTAAGGGCGGTTGATGTATGGGACAAAAGATAAATCCAATTAGTTTAAGAGTTGGCGTAATTAGAACTTGGGATTCAAGATGGTACGCTAATGCTGATTACGCTAAAAATCTTCATGAAGATATGAAGCTAAGAGCTCATGTTCAAAAAAGTTTAAAGCAAGCCGGTGTTGCGAAAGTAGAAATCGAGCGAGCTGCACAAAAAGTTAAAGTTATTATTTCTACAGCCAGACCTGGTGTTGTCATCGGTAAAAAAGGTGCTGGTATTGATAAAATCAGATTAGAGCTACAAAAATTTAGCAAAAGCGAAGTTTTTGTAACTATACAAGAAGTTAGAAAGCCAGATTTAGATGCTCAACTTGTTGCTGCTAACATTGCTATGCAACTTGAAAAGCGTATTTCTTGGAGACGTGCTTTGAAGAAAGCCATTGCAGCTTCAACGCGTGGTGGAGTTCGAGGAATTAAAGTTAAAGTTGGCGGTCGTTTAGACGGTGCCGAGATTGCAAGATCTGAATGGTACAACGAAAAGAGCGTACCTTTACATACTTTAAGAGCAGATATTGATTATGGAACTGCAGAAGCGCTTACAGGTTATGGAATACTAGGCGTTAAAGTCTGGATTTATCGTGGTGACGTTCTTTCTACGAGAGAAGCTCAGGAGGTTGGCCGTGCTTAGTCCAAAGAAGTTTAAATGGAGAAAACACCGTAAAGGTCGTATTAAAGGTAAAGCTACTCGCGGAACTACAATCAGTTTCGGTGATTATGCCTTGCTTGTAACCGAGCCTGGTCGTTTGACAGCAAGACAGCTTGAAGCTGGTCGTGTTGCTATTAATAGATATGTTAAAAGAGGCGGTAAACTTTGGATGCGAGTATTTCCAGATCGTCCTATTACTAAAAAACCTGCTGAAGTGAGAATGGGTTCTGGTAAAGGAAGTGTGGAATATTGGGTTGCACCAGTTAAGCCAGGAAGAATTATCTTTGAGATGAACGGAGTTACAAGAGAACAAGCTCAAGAAGCTTTCCGTCTAGCAGCTCACAAGCTTCCTCTTAAAATGAAGTTTCTTGCGAAGGATGGATTATAATGAAATTTTCTGAAATTAAAGATTTAACTGTAGATGAACTAAGAAAAAAAGAAGTTGCGCTTAAGCAAGATTATTTCATGTTAAAAATGAAAAACTCTCTTGGCCAAGTTGCAAACCCTCTAAGTATTAGAGTTTCAAGAAAAAACATAGCTAAATTAAAAACGGCTATAAACCAAAAGCTTGCAAAGTAATAGGGAGCTAAAATTGTATGACCGAAAATAATAGAGGTAGAAAAATTGAAGTTGTTGGAGAAGTTATCAGCAACAAGATGCAAAAAACAATTAAAGTTAGAATCTTTAGATTGGTTAAGCATCCTAAATATCAAAAGTACGTAAAGAAGACTTCTGTTTTCATGGCTCATGACGAAGACAATATCGCTAAGATTGGCGATAAAGTTAGAATCACTGAAACTCGTCCTTTAAGTAAATTAAAAAGATGGAAATTATCTGCAGTACTCAATTCTGACGGTAAAGAGGTTAAACAATGATACAAGTTCAAACTCGTATGAATGTTGCGGATAACTCCGGTGCAAAAGAAGTTATGTGCATTAAAGTTTTAGGTGGATCAAAAAGAAGATACGCATCAGTTGGTGATATCGTTGTTGTATCTATCAAAGACGCTTTGCCTAATTCGAAAGTTAAGAAAGGTGATGTTGCGAAAGCCGTTATCGTAAGAACTATCCATAAAATTAAAAGACCTGATGGAAGTTACATCAGATTTGATGAAAATTCGGCAGTGTTAGTGAATGCAAACAAAGAACCAGTTGGAACCCGTATTTTCGGTCCAGTGGCAAGAGAGTTAAGAGCAAAATCTTTTGTTAAGATTGTATCTCTTGCTCCAGAAGTGATTTAGGAGTTTTAAGGTGAGCATAAGTAAAGAAAAATATGACAAAGAATTAAAAGCACAGTTACTCAAGAGCTTAGGTCTTGATAACGTTATGATGATTCCAACAATTGAGAAAATTGTAATCAACACTTCAATCAGTGACGCTGTTCAAAACCCGAAGGTTTTAAATATTGCATCTGATGAGTTGACTGCGATTACTGGTCAAAAAGCTGTGATCACTAAAGCTAAAAAAGCGATTGCTAACTTCAAATTAAGAGAAGGTATGCCAATTGGTTCTATGGTGACTTTAAGACGTCAGAAAGCTTGGACATTTTTGGATCGTCTTATCCACTTAACATTACCTCGAGTGAGAGACTTTAGAGGTCTATCTCCTCGTGGGTTTGATGGTCGTGGCAACTACAATATGGGCGTTAAAGAGCAAATCATTTTTCCAGAAATTAGTTATGATAAAGTAGATAAAGTACGTGGGATGAATATAACAATTTGCACAAGTGCTAAGACAGATGCGGAAGGTAAAGCCCTTCTTGAAGGTCTTGGTATGCCGTTCAGAAATAAATAATTGAATTTAATAATTTGGGTTTGAGGTAGAAAAATATGGACACTATTGCAGATTTCGTAACAAGAATAAGAAATGCTGGATTAGCAAAACACGATAAATTAGACGTTCCTAGTTCGAATATGAAGCAAGGTATTGCTCGTATTCTTAAGGAAAATGGATACATTAAAACATTCAGAGTTGCTCAAGACGGCAAACAAGGTTTGATGAGAGTTTATTTGAATTACAGCAAAGACGGTTCGCCTGCTATTGCTAACGTTCAAAGAGTTAGTCGCCCTAGAAAAAGAATTTACGTTAAGAAAGACCAAATACCACAAATTAGATCAGGTTTTGGAATTTCAATATTAAGCACGAATAAAGGTGTTTTAAGTGGTGAAGAAGCTGCCAATCAGAATGTTGGCGGAGAATTCTTGCTGAAGGTTTGGTAGGTTAAGATGTCTAGAATTGGAAAGTTACCTGTTAAGGTACAAGATAAAGTTAACGTTGATGTTAAAGAAAAAACACACATCACTATTAAAGGTGCTAAAAGCACTCAAAAAATAGTTATGTCTGGAAATGCTATCGAAGCCGAAGTTAAAGATGGTTTCATCGTTTTGAAAAGAAAAAACGATGATGCTAAATCTAAAGCTCTTCATGGTCTTTACAGAAGCCTAGTTCAAAATGCCATGACTGGTGTTTCTGAAGGCTGGTCAAAGTCTTTATCTTTAAACGGTGTTGGTTACAGAGCTAACGTTGCGGGTAAAAACTTAGAGTTAACTTTAGGTTTCAGTCATCCTATTAAATTTGCGATCCCAGAAGGGATTGAAATAGCTGTTGATAAACAAACAACAGTTTTAATTAAAGGTGCGGACAAGTCTTTAGTAGGACAAGTTGCGGCCAAGATCAGAGATTTTAGACCACCAGAGCCTTACTTAGGTAAAGGTGTGAGATACACAGATGAAGTTGTTAGGAAGAAAGCCGGTAAGTCGGGTGGTAAATAGTTTTTTAGTTTTATTTTTTGAGGTTTGTTATGAGATTAAAATTTAAGAAGAAAATGAGCGTACGCTTAAAAAGCAGAGCAAAAGCGAAAGTCAAAATCCGTAAAAAGATTGAGGGAACTGCTGAACGTCCTCGCTTAAGTGTTTTTAGATCTTCGAAGCACATGTATGCGCAGTTGGTAGATGATGTGACTGGAACAACAATTGTTTCTTTCTCTACTGATAAGGTTGAAGGCTTAAAATCGACTTCAAACTGTGACGCAGCTAAAGCTGTTGGATCAAACATTGCGAAAGCGGCTAAAGCTAAAAATATTAGTAAAATCGTTTTTGATAGAAGTGGTTATGTATACCACGGAAGAATTAAAGCTCTTGCGGATGGCGCAAGAGAAGCTGGACTTGAGTTTTAAGGGAGAGTCACTTGATGGAACAAGCACAAGAGTTTGAAGGTAGAGTTGTTGCTATTAACAGAGTGGCAAAAGTTGTAAAAGGTGGACGTAGGTTTTCATTTTCAGCTTTAGTTGTTGCTGGTAACGGAGCTGGAAAAGTTGGTTACGGAACTGGTAAATCAAACGAAGTTCCGATGGCTATTTCGAAAGCAGAAAGAATTGCTAAGAAAAATGTCGAGCTTATGGTTATGAAAGAAAATAGAACAATTCCACACGAAGTGATTGGAACTTTTGGCGCAGCACGAGTGATACTTATGCCTGCGGCTCCAGGTACTGGGGTTATTGCTGGTGGAGCCGTAAGAGCGGTTTTAGAATCAGTTGGTATTAAAGATATTCTTACTAAGTGTGTAGGGACTCGTAATCCTCATAACGCGGTATTGGCAACATTAGATGGCTTAAGCCAGCTTACTGACAAAACTTTAAAACAAAGACTTGAGGTTTAATTTGACTTCTAAATTAGAAGTTTAAGATTAAAGTTCATTTAGGAAGGAACAATGGCAAAGCAATTTAAAGTTAAATTAATAAGAAGTATTGTAAGAGCAACTAAAACTCAAAAAGAAACAATCCGTTGTCTTGGACTTAGAAAGATTGATTCTGAAGTTATCATTGCCGACAACCCAGCAAATCGTGGCCAAATTTACAAGATGCAACATCTTTTAAAAGTCACACCTATAAATAAATAATATTTTATTATAATTGGAGATATTTATGTCAAACTTATTAAGTCAACTTCCTATCCACGAAGGTTCAACTCATTACTCTAAAAGAATTGGTCGTGGCGATGGTTCTGGACAAGGTTCTACAGCTGGTAAAGGTCACAAAGGACAAAAAGCTCGTTCGGGTGGAAAAGTTCAAGTAGGTTTTGAAGGTGGTCAAATGCCGCTTATGAGACGCTTACCAAAATTTGGTTTCACCAATGCTCAGTTCAAAAATCATTACGAAGTTGTAACAACAGGTATGTTAAACAAACTGAAAGGTGAAGTTAACGTTGAATCTTTACAAGCTGCTGGTTTAATTAAAAAAGGTAACGTGAAAGTTAAAATATTGACCAAGGGTGAAATAACGAAGAACCTCAAAGTTACAGTTCATAAAATAAGTGAATCAGCAAAATCGGCCATTGAAAAAGCCGGAGGAACAGTCGAGGTCATCTAGTGTCTACAGTTGAAGCTTTCTCAAAAAATAACAACCTAAAAAACAAATTACTTTTTACTCTTGCGATGGTTTTAGTCTATCGTATCGGTGTTCAAATACCGACTCCAGGTCTTGACGGTGTTGCCGTGGCTGGATTCTTTAGAGCACAAGGAAGCGGTTTGTTTGGACTATTCAACTCCTTCACCGGAGGAGCCCTAGAGCAGTTCAGTATTTTTGCTCTTGGAGTTATGCCTTACATTTCTGCTTCAATTATTTTTCAGTTACTTCAAAGCGGTATTCCTGCTTTAGAAGCTCTTAAAAAAGAGGGCGAGCAAGGTAGAAAGAAAATTAATCAGTATACACGTTATGCCACAGTGATTCTTTGTATTGTCCAAGGTTACGCAATGACGAATTGGATGAGTAACGAAAATTTTAATGGCAATCCCTTAGTTGTAACTCCATATTTTGGTTTCCTTCCTTTTCAACTTGTGGCGATCGTCACATTAACAGCTGGAACATGTTTTTTAATGTGGTTGGGCGAACAGAT
>JANODG010000100.1:0-8642 GCA_031412575.1 Bdellovibrionales bacterium | reverse complement strand
GTCACTTTAAAATCTTTAGGCGATGAATGGAATGTCACTCGCGAAGCTGCAAGACAAACTGAAGCCAGATTGATTGAAAAAATCAAGAAGGCTTTTTTGAGTGAATGAAGAAACTGGCAGAATTATCCTGCCAGTAATTCTTCGTCTTCAAAGGACTGCTGAAGTTTGTTTTTAAGTTTCGTTACAGCTTGTGCATGTAATTGAGAAATACGGCTTTCTGTCACTCTAAGTACTTTACCAATCTCTTTTAAATTTAAATCTTCGTAGTAATATAAAGATAACACCAAACGTTGTCTTTCTGGTAAGGCTTCAATACATTTTGCGATCATTTTTTGAACTTTTTTAACATTCAATTGAACTAGTGGATTATTTAATTTGCTGCCATCTAAAATGTTGATGATCGATTTTTTATCGAAGTTTGTGTATGAAGACTGATCGTCCACAGACAAAACACTGACTGGTTTTACTTGATTCACTAAAGAGTGATATTCTTCTAAAGAAATTTCTAAACCTTGAGCCACTTCTCTTTCGTTAGGTGTACGACCAAGTTCAGCCTCTAATTTTGCAACCATTCTGTCCAAACGTTTTGATTTATCACGCACGGATCTTGGAACCCAGTCTTGTGCGCGTAATTCATCTAAGATAGCGCCGCGAATTCTAAATTCAGCATATGTTTTAAATTTGTTGTCACGAGTTGGATCGTACTTATCGATCGCGTCCATAAGACCAATAACACCACTTGATATCAAATCATCAAGTTCAATGTTGGAAGGCAAACGTACCGCAATTTTTTGCGCTATAAACTTTATCAATGGTGCATATTCAGTGATGAGTCTTGTTTTTTGCTCATTATTTAAAACTTTATTTTCAGTTTTTAATTTTTTAGCCATTGATTGTTCTGACATATTTGTTCCCCTCACCCTTCGTTCCTAATTAGTATATCAAAACGAGAACTGTTTATTTAAAAAATCTAACCCCTCAAATTTTCTATTTAAACAATTTCGTTCACTAAAATCCTGTAATTACTGCCTTTTTTATAAAACTTAAAATTTAATTTCTGTTAAAATGTCCTGTCAAAAAGTTCAACATTAGTTGCTTAAGTGTTGTGTTGTTTCATTTTCGAAGGTGTCATCAAGGATTTTTAAAACTTGAGCCTCAGAATTTAAAATTGAACCTTGCTCGTCATGATCCCATAGAAAAGCAAGCTTCATTTTTTGATTGAGTATTAAATCAAAAGAATTAAATAAATCTTGAGATGCATTTTCTGAATCGTAGCTAAAAGTTAAATGTCTTCTATATGAAGTATCTTTTAACAATGAAGGGTCAACCAAGCTTGATACAACTAGGCTAATTTTATCTGACTTTATGTTATCAGCAAAACCAGATTGTTTGATGAAATCAATGTCTTCTGGAGTTACAATCACTAAACCTACTTTCATATCAATATCTTTCTGGTATTTAGAAAAGTTAGCATCTTGATCGTAAGATAGGACTTGCACTTTTGCAGAGGATTTCACTTCTGTTACTGAAGATTTTAATGATTTAGGAACCATAACAAAAATACCTAAAGCATTAATCATAGAAGCTAACGAACTTTGATAGGCCACAAAAAAATTCAAAGCTAATTCTTTTGGAGCTACTAACACAATCACTTTGGATAATTGATCGACCTTAATAAAATTTCTCGAATCCATCAAAATGTCTCGTAAGTGATCGTGCGGATGAGTTTCCCAAAAATTTTCTTTAGCACGAATGGTTTTTAATACCGTCGAGATAAATGAGTTGTTCACGCCTAAATCTGACATTTGGGTCACAAAATTTTCCCAAACGGTTTCAAGATTTGTAGCAGACGAAGGTTGGCGAAACTTTATTAACTTTAAAGCTACAGTTGCATCCTTAGGATCAATCACCTTTTTACTTACAAGGTGGAAGTTTTTTTTGCGGTAGGATTTTAACAGCTGCAAAGCTTCTTTTTCTGTTTCGCATTCAAAAATTAATTCTTTAAGCTTTAACTTAGTTGCCGACATTAATAGACCCTCACAAGCTGGTATTCTGATTCTTCGATTTGCCCTGAACTTAAAAACTGATTTAAATACGTCGCCAACTTAGGATCTTTAATATTCAAATTTTGCTCTGGAATTTTTTTAAAATTTGAATTTGCAAAATGAATTAAAATTAGATTTCTGATTTCTAACTTTTGAGATTCAAAGTTTTTCGATAAGGACTCTGATCCATAAAAATTGAATCTGACTTCTGCAATTTTTGATTCATCACCGGAATCACTTTCCAGTCTTAGAAAAATTTTATCTAAAGTGACTTTGCTCTTTAGACCTCGCTGAAGATCAGTTGCTTCAGGCCTATTTAGTGAGCTGCTTGAATTCATATTTGTGATTGGATTTAAAGAGATGGGACTAGACTTCTGATCTTGACACCCAGAGGCGATAATTAAAAAAATGATAATCCAAAGATTTCCAGAATTTGTATTTAACTTAAAAGGCCTTAGTCTTCCTGACACACGATTATAATAGCAATGTTAATGCCATAAAAAACATCATCGACCTTAGTGATGAAAACCATTACTAAGGACCTGAAATTCAATACCAAAAAGGCTTTGCAGGATTTTAGATCGGTCACATTTTTGACATTTAATACTGTTTGTCCAGTTGGAAAACTGACAACACTGAAGTCAAGTCTTGGAGCTTGACTTTAAATTATTAAAAATGGATTTTGGTCCTATGGCAAAATTTTTTCTGTTTTTCTTCACGGTCTTATTATCTTTATCCTTAGGTCTTTTTGTGGGTCAAAATTACTTCCTAAGTACAGACTCCACGAACACATCGGTTTCAAATAATGATTCCAACGTGAGCTTAAATTTTGGTTTTAAAGAGCGCTTCAACTCCGTAATGAATAGCATTTTTGCTTCAGAAAAAATTAAACCTTTAGAGCCAGAAAAAATCATAAAAGAAACTGAAAGCCCTCAGAATTACAGCCAAGAGATCAAAGACCTACATAAGGAATACGGCGTTAGTTTAGAATCTGCCGAAAAAGAAAAACCTAAAGCTGAATTGCCCAAGGCTGAAGGCTTGAAAATTTCTTCCAACGAAGCTGAAGGGTCTGCTCAAAAAGGTTGGGTCATTCAGGTTGGTGCTTTTCAAGCAGAAAGCGACGCTTTAAACATCGAGCAAAAAGTAAAAGAGTTAGGCTTTCCATTTTATTACTACAAAGCGGATGTAAAAGGACAAAAGTGGTATCGCGTAAATATCGGACCATTTGAAACTTTGCCCGAAGCGACACAGTTTAAGAAAACGAAGAACGTTCAGTCAAAATTTAAAGATGCATTCGTAAGACAACTCTAATGGATGCAACAACTTTACTAGATCATTTAAATCCCAATCAACGACAAGCTGCTGAAACCACAGAGGGCCCAGTTCTGATTTTAGCTGGAGCAGGGTCTGGTAAGACTCGAGTGCTGACTTTTCGAATGGCCCACATCATCTTAAATGGCTTAGCTGCTCCTGATGAGATTTTAGCTGTGACCTTTACGAACAAGGCCGCCAAAGAGATGGAAAGCCGTGTTGTGAAGCTTCTTAAAGATTTAGGAGTTCCAGTTTACAGTCAGCCTTGGGTTAGTACGTTTCACTCGATGTGTGTTAGGATTCTTCGTCAAAATTTAATTCATCTTGGATATCAACCTGGGTTTTCGATTTATGACAGTGATGATCAACTTAAGATGATCAAAGATGTTTTAAGAAAATTAAATATCGATGACAAGATTCATCCGGCAAAAAGTTTTGCCAGTAAAATCAATCACGCAAAGACATTGATGTTAAGTCCAAGTGATGTTTCAAAACGTGCGGACAATTTCTTTGATGACAAATCTATACAGGTTTTTGAAACTTACGAACAATCCATGAAGCAAGCCAATGCCTTGGATTTTTCTGACTTGCTTTTAAAGACATATCAAATTTTTAAAGAATTCCCGAATGTGTTAAGAGCTTACCAAGAAAAATTCAAATATGTTCATGTGGATGAATATCAAGACACGAATAAAATTCAGTATCACTTGATCAGGCTACTTTCTGCGGCCCATGGCAATCTTTGCGTCGTCGGAGACGAAGACCAATCGATTTACAGCTGGCGTGGAGCTGACATAAATAATATTTTGGATTTTGAAAAAGACTTTTCGGGCCAAGTGATTAAGTTAGAAAAAAACTATCGCTCTAGTGGCAATATTGTGAATGCAGCTAATGGCTTAATTTCAAACAACGTTTTTAGAAAATCTAAAACCCTTTATACAGACAATCCCGAGGGTGATAAAATTGTAGTTGCTGAACTTCAGAATGAATATGACGAAGCTCGATTTATCGCAAACCACGTTGAGAAGTTTTTAAACTCAGGTTCTAGCCCAAGCGAAGTCGCAATTTTTTATAGAACCAATGCCCAGTCCCGAGTGATTGAAGAGCAACTTCGTCTAAAAAGTATTCCCTATAAAATTGTCGGCGGCATGAAGTTCTATGAACGTAAAGAGATCAAAGACATTATTGGATATTTAAAAATAATTTTAAATCCTAATGATGACATCGCTTTAAAACGAATCATCAACGTTCCAACACGGGGCTTAGGTAAAACGACCATTGAAAAAATTGAAGCCATTGCTATTCAAGATAGTGTTTCTTTTTTAGAAGCTATTCACACGGCTGTAAAAACTAAAATTGTCACCGCTGGAACTTTAAAAAAATTGTCGCAGTTTTTTGATTTGATTGTGAAATTAAAATCTAAAATCGAAATGCCACTGAATGATTTGTATCTAACTGTTTTAGATGAAACCGGTTACATTCAATCTTTAAAAGAAGAAAATACCTTAGAATCTAAAGCCAGAATTGAAAACTTAGAAGAATTAAATAATGCAATTGTTCAGTTTAGTAAAGAAAGACAGGGCGAAGCCACTTTGCAGACTTTTTTAGAAGAAATGAGTTTGGTGTCTGATATTGATTCTGTGGATGACACTTTCAATTCTGTGACCTTAATGACTTTACACATTTCTAAAGGCTTAGAGTTTCCAGTTGTGTTTATGGTGGGTATGGAAGAAGGACTTTTTCCGGGTCATCAAAAAATCAATGATGCTGACGAAACAGAAATGGAAGAAGAACGTCGTCTTTGTTATGTTGGAATGACAAGGGCGCGTGAAAGACTTTTTATGCTGCACTCAAGAACCAGAAAAGTTTGGGGACAAGATCAGTTTCATCCGCCAAGTCGCTTTTTATCAGAATTACCTGAGGATTATGTTCAGCGAGCACAGACAGCTTCTCGACCTAAGTTTTTAGACAGCTATTCTGAAAATCCATTTTCTAAATACAATTCAAATCAAAGTACTTCGTCTGGGTATGGATCTAATTCTGGTTCTTCTTACAACTCTGGCAGTAGTGGCAGAAAAACATTAAGTCCAACAAAAACTATCACTCGTAAAAAAGCAGATCCTTTTCCTGATTATGAAGACGACGTTAATGATGGTGGTGGAAGTGGTTCTTTAAGAAAAGGTGTTAAAGTTAAACACCCTACTTTTGGCGTCGGATCCATTTATGAAATCGAAGGCACTGGCGATACCGAAAAAGTCAGTGTGCTTTTTAGAGATAACACAATCAGAAAGTTTATTACGAAGTACGCTAGGTTAGAACTGCTTTAGTGGAAATAGCGCTATATTTAATTATTGGAAGCTTACTGATCTTTTTAGCAGGCAAAGATCTTCTTACAGATTGGTTAAAGTTAAGAAAAGAAGGCAAATCCCTTTATCAATGCCTAATTGCCATTATCCCGATGTTCACTTTGCCCTGGCCTCATACAGTCAATAAGCGATTGATATGGCTTTTAAGCGGATCTTTTTTAGTTGGGGCTGGCATTCATGAGTTGGTTGTCCAGATCTTTTAGAGTTCTTCTTTCACATGGTTTTTTTAAACAATTTTTGTCACTATTGTATAATTATAAGACAGTTCTAGAGCCCCAAATAAAGCCTATTCGATCTAAAATCGATGTAAATTGGTCCATAACTTGAAATCAAAGTTAGCGGAGGACTAATTTATGAAACCAACTATACTTAAAGGGAACAGTATCCAGTACACCCTAAAAGCCTTATTTTTAGCATTATTTTTTCTTGGGTTAACCGCGTGTTCATCTGATGATAACGGATTAACAGCAAGCCAACCTTCTGGGGCCCCGCCTTGGGACTCTAGAGAAGCCTGCAATAACCAGCAATATAACGTTGGAATTCCAGGAAACATCTACTGCCCATATGGTGGCCAAAGTATTAATGGTCAAGTTGAGGCTTTTGCCGCATTTGAATGGAATGGAGCTATTTATTTAGATTTCGGCCTTCAATATAACGATGCTTGCCCAGCTGGTGAAGTTCCTGTTTATGCTTTTGAATATGGACAAAGAGTCCTTAAACGCTGTGATTACATTGGTGAAGACTATGTTGATGTGATCTTCTTCCAACACCATAACTCGAGCAGTTGTGCCGGTGGTTATGCTGGGGATAGAAACTGTATTCCAGGATCAATATAATAAGCATTTATGCCTTATAAAATAATAAAAAAATTGAAATTTTAAACCTTTTGGAGTGCTTTGTATGGTTAAGTTAAATGTTAAGACTACGTTTATAGTTTGTTTGAGTATGTTTAGTCTGCAGTTAAAAGCAGAAAATCATTCACCATCTAAAGCTTTTACGTTTCCAAGTATCGGTTCAACGAATTCAACTGAAGATAAAAATAGTAACGCAGTAAGCCCCTCACCTTTTTATCAGCTAACTTCATGCTCGCAAGGACTTGGTTTGCTCCAGTTTAATAGCGCACCAGTCAATCCTGCTTTTAGAACAGTGATTGCTGATACTACATATTGGGGATCTGATCACGAAGGTAATACAATTCAGCACTACGACAAAGTCAAAAACTATATTTTTATTGGAAATGCCGGAAATCCAAAGATTGCTTCTCTTTCGGCAGAATCCATCTCTACTTACCCTGTGAAGATTTTCGCATTTGATTTCCCGGATTATACTGGAAAGCAAAGCGGTGATTTCCAACCAGCGGCAGCATTTAAAGAATTGAACAAAAGTTATCAAAACGGATACGTTAACCCGGTTACATTCTCTAATTATCCTGAAATTGATCGTGCCTATGTAACGTTCGACGAAAATCATGTCATTGAGTATAACTTACCTATGGAAAGCGTCATCGAAATCAATACTAATAAAAGAAATTTAAATTATGACAAACAGATTTTAGTAGCTAACGAAATAGAAACCCACCTACGTAAAGGCATGGATAGTTTTGTGGATGCCATGGTTTTTAAAGCCCGCGAAAGAGTGGGATTAGAGCAAAGAACACGTTGGCATGAAAGCGAATACGATATGAGAGGGAATGATTTTAATCAATTCAAGGAAGCTTTTTGTAACTGTAAAGATCTGAAAGGCTTCGAGGGCTTTGAGTTAAGCACTTACGAAAAATTACTTTCACCTGATTTAAACTTTGGCTCATTTTTAATCTGGGGAAAACGACCTCAAGATTCAGAGCTTAAATCCTATCCGGCAAATAATTCCGATCTCAATTGTAATTTGTCTTAGAAAACCAGTATTAACGCACCAGATTTATTCCTAAGGCTTCGTAAAAGATATCTCTCTTTAAGCCTACGGCTTAGTCACAAAATGTTTTACACTTTAAGCCTGCAGCTTAGTCGCAAAAAGATATCTCTCTTTAAGCTTGCGTTATAATTTTGAGCTAAAATAAAACTAAGCTAACATAAACCTTCAAAACCTGGAGGTTTTTCTGTCTCATCCCGTTTACTCCTCACCCCTATTTGATAACGCCATCGACTTCACAAAACTAAAATCCGAAGACTTTAAAAATGAAGTTGAAGAGGCTTTTAAAAAAGCTCTTTTAGACCGTGATGAATTAATCGCATCAAAATCAGAAGTCACATGGGAAAATACCATGGAAGCTATGGAACATTGCGGGGAGTCCTTAGAGCAAATCATGTCTGTGGTTTACAATTTCTTTTCTTCGAACACGGATGATCACGTGCAGGATTTGGTTGAAGAGTATTCGCCAAAAATGACCGAGTATTCAAATTCGATGACCTTAGATAAAAACCTATTCGACCGCGTGAAATTTATTTTTGATAACAAATCAAAGTTTAAACTACTTCCAGAACAGTCAGAATTACTAAAAAAATCCTATGACAGTTTCGTGCGTAACGGAGCTTTGTTGAGTGACGCCAAAAAAGAAGAACTTAAAAAGATTGATAATGCGTTGTCAGAGATCTCACCGCTATATTCCAAAAACTTATTAAGTGCGACTAAAAGTTTTATTACGGAAGTTAGCCTTAAAGATTTAGAAGGCTTACCAGAATCAAATATTGAACAGGCAAAAATTGATGGGGAAGAAAAAGGTTTACACGGCAAATATGTCATCACTTTAGATATGACAAGCCTAGTGCCTTTCATGCAGTATTCAAAAAATAGAGCCTTAAGAGAAAAACTTTATAAAGCGAACGTTAATAAATCCTTTGGTGATAGTTATGATAACCAAGAGCACGTCAGATCCATGGTTAAACTTCGCGACCAAAAGGCTAAAATTTTAGGTTTTAAAAAC
>JANODG010000099.1:0-6998 GCA_031412575.1 Bdellovibrionales bacterium | reverse complement strand
CGTATTTCACCACTACACCTGGAATTCCACTATCCTCTTCGGTACTCAAGCTACGCAGTATCAGATGCACTTCCCGGGTTGAGCCCGGGGCTTTCACACCTGACTTACATAGCCACCTACACACCCTTTACGCCCAATGATTCCGAGCAACGCTAGGACCCCTCGTATTACCGCGGCTGCTGGCACGAAGTTAGCCGGTCCTTTCTTGTAAGGTACCTTCATTTTTTTATTCCCTTACGACAGAGCTTTACAACCCGAAGGCCTTCATCACTCACGCGGCGTCGCTGCGTCAGAGTTTCCTCCATTGCGCAATATTCCCTACTGCTGCCTCCCGTAGGAGTCTGGACCGTGTCTCAGTTCCAGTGTGACTGGTCATCCTCTCAGACCAGTTAAAGATCGTAGTCTTGGTAGGCCATTACCCCACCAACAAACTAATCTTACGCGGACTCATCCTTTAGTGATAAATCTTTAACCACTGTCTCCGCAGAGACTGTGGTCTTATGCGGTATTAGCTTACCTTTCGGTAAGTTATTCCCCGCTAAAGGGCAGATTATCCACGCGTTACTCACCCGTGCGCCACTAGTACTCATACCGAAGTACTTTCCCCGTTCGACTTGCATGTATTAGGCACGCCGCCAGCGTTAGCTCTGAGCCAGAATCAAACTCTTCAGTTTATTTTGAAAAATTTGTTCTAATTCAAATCATTAATTATTTTAAATTTAACCCATATTTAACTATGGGTTGGCACAAAAATTTTTGCTATTCAGTTTTCAAAGAACACAGCCGTTTTGATTTGTTTTGTTTAGAACAGATCGTTGCTGAGAGGATGGTTGTAGGTCTGAATGAATGTTCGGTCAACCCCTAAAGTTATTTTTTTTTTATTTTTTATCTTTATTTTTTAAAAGCCTATGTTTAGCTTTAAAATTATGCAAGTTGCCGATATTTATGCCTTTTTTCTACTAATTTCTAAAGTGTAGGAATGATGTCAACTTTATTATGATGATAATATTGAGCGAAATTTTTAAATTTTTAGAAGTCCTTGATCCATAGTCATAAGGTATTGCATTTTTAATCGGCAATAATTTTTTCTAAAGTTCGCATGATGGAATTTGAAGGAATCAAATATCAAAATCTTTATGGGAATTAAGACTCGGGATGGTTCTGGCAAGGGTTTTATAAGCTTTCAGTATATATTTATGTGTCGCTCTAGGTTAAAGCTGATTGATACATACATATTTTATTTAAGTCTTGAAACTATATCTAAATCTTAAAACAATATTTAACACTTGAAACCATATCTAAATCAGAAGTGATTTCGCCTAGGATCAAAAAGCCTTTGGAAACTTACCTTAATGATTTTAAAAAACTATTTTTGCTTTTTAATTTTGTGACTATTAGCTGAATGGTTAATTTTGCAAACCGAAACATTATGAAGAATGTTGTAAAAGTCTGGAGATATCAGACTTAACTTGAATTGATTAGTGGATGACTTAAAATTTTACCGGGAATTATTCAGGAAGCTTACAACGATTTAGTTATGAAGCCATTTGTAAATTTAAATCTAAATTCACAATCGCGAGATCAATGACATTAAAATTGAGCTGACCTTCATTAATCAGATCCTATTGAGCTTTTAATCACAACGGGCTTGGTTTACCAGTTCCGGTTTTGCTCAGCAATGAACAAACTGGCTATATTGAAAATCGGATGTGATATTTTTAAAACGACTTCTCAACCACATTTTTTGAAACTGATCTAATATTAAAATAGGAATTCGCTTTTAATTTTTTTGTACGTTGCTTTAGGCTATCAAATTTAATTGGGGTAATGAAGACTGAGTTGATGCATCTAGAATATGATTTTTTTTCTATGCAAGCATGTTTTCAATGCCATTCTTGAAATGATGATCAGTAAACTTTCATGGATTTAAAATTCTTACGATTAAGTATCAGACTTTTGATTTATAGAAACTTCGCCGTAAAGTACCAAGCCTAGGTATCATAAGATGCGATCTAAAGAAGTATTCAACATTTTGCATTTTAAAAATTCGGCGGCTTTAATCTTCAGACTAAGGGTTTGATACAGACCGCCTAAGAGTGGCAGAACACTTGAAGCCTATCGAGGCGTTAAATAAGAAATTGAGTGATTTCGAAAAATTTTTTGGTGGAGGCGACAGGGATCGAACCTGCGACCTTCTGAATGCAAATCAGATGCTCTCCCAACTGAGCTACGCCCCCGAAAAGTCGAACTCATGTTTTCAGTTATATTTGAGGGAAGGTCAAGGCTTGTTATTTGGTTGCTATAAAATTAGGAACTACTTTGAGGATTAAAGTTTTAGATTACTTATTCAGAAAAACTTAATTTTTTCATTTTAAAGTTAAGAATGAAGCACGAGAATAGGAATGATGGGACTTGGATTTCTTCAAGTCTTTAAAACTATAAATTTCGGAATTAATTATGCGGTCGCGATAAATATATTAAGCTGAGATAACCATTGACGCTCGCGGGATAAATCGAACCCTACCGCTTCGCCACCATCTAGAATGGAAAGGTATACCTTTCTTAAAACGTCGAATTCATTGTGATCAAAGTCATCTGCGTCTGCAATAACATCAATTATGCTTAATAAGTCTGGTGTTGTTACTACTTTAGGCAAACGAGTTTCGTTTAGGCCATAACCTTCAGAAGGTTTGAATCCTATTAAATGCTTAGTTAATAAAACCTTGCTGCCATTGATAAAGTTAACTTGTAAAAAAGGATTTCCCTCGGAGTCATCCCGCTTTAAAACTGAGTCGATCGTTTGTGGTTTGATTTTAAGCGATTTTCCATCAGCTGTTTGTAATAAAACCTGATTTATATCGGACCCAACAAGTTTTAAGCCTGAGTCGGCGACATTTAAAAACTTTTTTATTTCATCAAATCCTGGCATCAGTCCCTCTTTATAAACAACAACAAGCCATGGCTAAGATTAGAGTTCTTTTCAACTTTTATCTACTCACCATTGTATTTCTTGTCGCCAAGTCTAAAAATAATATTGAGGCTGGGATGAAATTTAGGTTCAATGTCCTGTGATATAATTAGACAAAACAAGTATTTAGGTGTCTCAAAAGGAAATTTGTTGCAAAAGTGGTGTAAACTAGGGAACTGTTACTTATAGGTAAGATTTAAAATCACCTAGGTATTGGGAAACTTAATGCAGAAAAGGAAACCGTTACCCTCAGCAGAAAAGAGAAATAAAGCCTTTTGTTGAGCTTACCAAGGAATTGTCACCTTAAAAACAGTGTTGGGAGATTCCCACGGAGGGTTTGAATTATGATCGTTAATAGATGGCAGGCCCCAGTTGTGCCTACCAAAGATCAAATTATCAGTATCTTTAGAAATGAAGACCTAAAGCCTGTGGAAGAGGTTTTTTACCCTAACCTGCCAGTTCCTGAACATAAACATCCCTTTGATGAAGTTCGAATGATTGTCAGTGGCGAAATGATCATGAACATATCTGGAAATAAGATTTTGCTTAGAGCGGGTGATAAAATTTTGATTCCATCAAATACGAAACATTCCAAAGAGGTGCGTGGTGAAGAACCTTGTGTCTCGATTTATGCCAGTAAGGTTTTTCAGAGCTAAATTAATTGAACTTTTTGAATAAGAAAATAAATCAAAAAAGGCTTTGTTAAAAAACAAATCCCTTAGGTTTGTAATTTTAAGAGCTTTAAAAAATAACCATTTGGGTTTGCGAGATTAGTATTTATTAAAAAACTGGTCTTTTGGAATTGTGGATTAACGATTTTCGAAAAAAAGGCTTACTTTAAATTTTTGAAATAACAACTTTTAGATTTATTTTTTGAAAGCCTTTTCAAGGATCAAAATATGTAAAGGAAGTTTAGTGTTTAGAAAACACTGGCGCTGTTTAAACCTATACTTACTTTACACTGAGGACTTTATAAACCGATTCCTGGAACTGCATATTGAGAGCCTGAACCCGGATTGTAATTCCCACCGTTATTGTTCCCAGAATTATTTGGAAGACCTGGATAACCTGAATTATTTGGAGGATAAACTGTTCCTGGAGCTCCACTATAACCTTGGTTATAACCGCCATTTAGGCCGCCGTTGATTCCTGCCCAACCGGAAACGTCCAAGCCAATTCTTAGACCAGCACCAGTTCCCGTTCCTGTACCGACTCCACCTTGTCCGTAACCAAGACTTGAGTACAGCCCTTGAGCTTGAGCCGCAATCGCTGCTCTTTGCTGCGCAAGTGCTGCAGCCTGAGCATCAAAACTCGCAAGCGAAGCGTTGAGTTGAGCTAATGCATCTAAAGTTTGTGCCTGTTGTTGGTTTTGTAAAAGAGCTGCGTTAATTGCGTCCCTTTGTCTTTGAATTTCAGCTTCACTCATAATGCCAGGGCCGGCTGTTGGATTGCCTCCAAATATTCCACCCGAAAGATTTCCATTAATTCCACCGGTGATTTGGCCATTGTAACCAAGTGCCCCACCGGTTTGTACGTTTGGATTTCCACCAAATAAACCTTGAACAAAAGACCCGATATTTGATGTCGCTGTCATTTGCGCTTGGCCGTTTGTTCCACCGCTTGGTGAACAACCAAAAGCACCTGCCGCTTGGAGTGAGTTTGTTACAGCACCGAAACCATTCATCACATAATTTGACATGACCCAAGGACTACGATCGTCCGAAGGATAACCTGCCTCCCAGTTACCTTGTCTTGTTTCTTCCATCTGGTTGTTTGCATAAATCCCACCAACAACCCAGGCCCCAGTGGTTAAAATACTTGGTAACCAACGATTCCAATCGAAGCCTTTTTCTTTTTGAGCAACTCGTCCAGCATCATCACAATATAAACAATAATCGGCAGTCGTGGCGTCAATATCTGCAGATTGAATACATCTTTGAAACGCGCCGGCATCGGGTCCTGTAGAAGGTGCACCATCAATATGTATGGCAACGCATTCTGCTTTTCCAATTGCAGCTCTGTAAGCGTCTTCTAGCTCTGCGATTTCTTGACCTAAATTATAATATTCGACAAATTTTTCTGGATAAATACCTTGAGGGTATCCACCTTTTGGCTTTAAACAACCTTCGCAGTAATCTTCAACTCGTTTATCTGATTCACCTGCATTGTAACAAATTTGGCTATCAATTCTGCCGCCATTTAATTTATATTGATCACAATCCCCACCACCCCTTGGTGTTGTAGGCGAATCTTCTCCTGGAGAGTCAATATTACCGAATCCGGGATCGGAGCCTTCGGGTCCACCTGCTAACATACGATCAATATTGGTGGATGGTGAAGTCAGACCGTTTTGTACATATTCATAAGTTCTAAAATAATTGACGTTTCTTGAATATAAAAAACTATCATCGATGCCGTCTACTCCGCGCATCCAATCTTCAAATTGATTAATCCACGAACGCCCTTGAGCACGACTCCCGCCGCCACAAGCTTTTTCGATGATTCGATTAACAGCTGTTTCACAAGTGTTAAAAAGTCTGTCGCCTTCCATCTCTTCACGGCGGCGAATGGCTAATTGCAGCTGTCGGTTAACATCTGAAGCCATATTTTTGATTCTTTCTGCTCTACTAATTATCTGAGAAGGTAATGTGGTTTGGTCATATGGACATGAGGCGTTGGCATAGTACTGTCCTGTACCATGCTGTGTGTGAGGACCTACAGTTGCAGACGTGTCCATGGCTATTTCCCCGGGTGCATCCGCAAAACTTGATTTATATTGAAAAGTTAGAATTAAAGTTGGAGTCAACATCGGCATCAATGTAGAAATCAGAGCAAATGTTTTTATCCAAGATTTATAATTTAATAATTTCATCATAGCTATCCTACGCTTAAATAATACTCTTCTAAGCTAATGATCGTCACAAAATGGGATGAACTTAAGACGAGTCTTTAATAATCACGACTTAGGGTCAGGCAAATATCAATGATTTCGGCCGATATGTTTTAAATGAATAAACCAAAAGTTTTATGCGTTGATGATGACCAGGATAATCTTGATGCCGTGGAAGCTATTTTAAGCAGCGAATTCGAGGTTTTAACCTTCAGATCAGCCCTTGAAGCTCTTAAACATCTTAACATTAACCCTGACTATTCCATCATTTTAAGTGATCAACGTATGCCCGAAATGAACGGTGTTGAGTTTTTAGAAGAGACCCTTAAAATAACAGTAAAACCTATCCGAATCCTGTTTACTGGCTATTCCGACTTTGAATCCGCAATAGATGCCATTAATCGGGCCCAAATTTATAGATATTTGACCAAGCCATGGGAACCTACGGATCTCATTTTAACTTTAAAAGAAGCTTATCAAAAGTTTAGTTTATCCAATGAACTCAAACAAAAAAACGAGCAGTTACAAAAAGCCATCAGCGACTTGCAAGCCATGGATAAGGTGAAAACCAATTTTATGATTTTGATTAATCATGAACTAAGAACACCTTTGACTGCTATTACAAGCTATTTATCCTTGTTGAAAGAAGAAACTGTTGATCCCACTTCAAAAAAGTACATTCATAGAATTGAAGAAGGTTGTGACCGACTTAAATTTTTAACTGATGAGGTTGTTTATCTGTTAAACAATAATGCTGAAGCTTTAGAAACCGTCGCCTACGAGCTGCTTGAAACCAACATAACGGAAGTTTTACGCCCTTACAAAAACAGTGAAGACTATAAAGTATCAATGCATACAAAAGAAAATACAGTCCCTATGTCAGAAAAGATTTTAAAAAATGTGATTGAGCGACTGGTTCAAAATGCAAATCGATTTAAGACCAGAGGCAGTGTAGAAATTAATGTGAATGATTTCGACGAAGATGTTTTATTTGAAATAGCAAACTACAGCGAAGAGTTCACCTCTGAAGAATTAAAACGTGTTGTAGAGCCCTTTGAATTTAAACGGGAAGTGATGAATCATTCGAAAGGCTTAGGCTTGGGATTACCCATCGTGCAAGTTTTGCTAAAAAAGGTCGGA
>JANODG010000098.1:0-27917 GCA_031412575.1 Bdellovibrionales bacterium | reverse complement strand
ATTCTTAGAATTTTTAAGACCGAATCCCTAGGTGAAATTTCAATAAGCTTCAAAACGGGTTTTAGATATTTATTTGACCACCTAAAAAACTTTTGAGGTTTTTTATAATTTGATAAAAAAGTTTTAAGCACTTTTAGTTTATGAATTTCAGGGTCAGCTATTTCTGTAAGAATTTTCTCGATACTTTCGACATTTTTTAAGTAGAATTCCTTGGTGGGTTCATGATGATATAGGTTTCCTTGCTCATCTTTTTCAAAATATACATTCCAAAACGTAAGTGCAAAAAGCATACGCCACACTCGGTTTTCAACGTATTGCGCCTCGGTCTGATCATTCGATAGATTTTCTGCGACAGCTTTTTCTACTTGGCTGATCATTCCATGAGGCAATTCAATGGTTCGTCCCGACTTTTGAAATTGCGTTTCTGATTCTGCACTTATATCGATTTGTACAATTTTAAGTGTTTGATCAAGATCTTTACTCTTAGTGCGTTTTAAGAATGAAATTAAGGGTTTATAAAGTTTTTTGACTTCGCCTTGCAAAATTAGATTTCTAGAACATTCTTTACAATTCACAATTTGTGAATCCCACAATTTTTGAGATAGTTTTTCCACTGTTTTTGACTGCAATACTTTAATTAGATCCATAGAATGTCGGGACGCCACATCGGCCAACTGATTCATAAGAAGGCTGTCTTTATGAAATCCTTTGTATAAAACTTCTTCAATAAGCCAATCTGCGCGCGCGCGGTCGCTATACATGACGCTAGATCTAAAAGTGATATCATTTAATTGATGCAAAGAAAGTAGCGAACTTTTATTTTCACAGCCGTCGAAGAAAAGATATTCAAAATATTTAGAAAAAAACTTAAATGCAAAATAGTAATTGCCCGAAGCTTCAAGTTCTAAGATCAATTGTTTTTTTTCTACTCCATCAATCCAATTTTCGATCAATGCGGGAACAAGATTCTGGGATAAAAAAAGGCAAGACTGAGACGCTGTTTGCATTAGCTGTTTAGAAAAAAGCTCGGCAACTTCAGTTTTACTGATTTGAACTAAAAAGTTTAAATTGTTAAGTTCTTTTTTTGCTTTTGAAAGATCACAGTCTTTTGAAAACTTTGATAATTCTTGCTCATTCATTTGCATTTTTATTGAATTAGATAAGCGAACCATTAAAATTTTGGCATCCAAACTTAAAGTTTTGTAAACTTCAATAAATGCCAGGTCGTCTTTAGATAAAGAACCAGAGTAATCCTGACAAACATCCTTGATAACTTTTTCGAAGTTTGTAACAAAATATAAAGGTGGCAAAATTTTTTTCACAGCTTCATTTTCAATTTGAATTTCTATTGCAAATTATTTTGTAAACTAGAATCAAGGGTTGAATTCCTAAATATAATTTTTCCTACTATTTTTTTGTTAAAATAAAAGGATTATACCCTGAAGTCAAAAATTAAGGATAATTGTTGGTGGTATGCTTTTTCAAAAATTATTATGTTGCATTAAAGGTTGATACCAGTAGTAGCAACAATACGTGGTTTTTAGTCTCCGACATGCTCGGCCTTAGCGGAAAACCTTATTTTGGAAATCAATACAAGGCTGTTATTGAAAATAAAATAACAGTTGTGGTTGCTGGATATTATGTGAATCAGAATGGTATCCCAACTAAAAACTTCTTAGAAAAGATCAAACTAGATATCTTAACTTTCTAATTCTATTCCCATTCAATCGTGCCAGGTGGTTTACTACTGACGTCGTAAACCACGCGGTTCACACCTTTGACTTCATTTGTAATCCTATTTGAAACTTTCGACAAAAATTCAAAATCAAAGGGATACCAGTGGGCTGTCATCCCATCAACAGAGGTCACAGCTCTTAAGGCTACGACTTTGTCGTAGGTTCTTGAATCCCCTTGAACACCAACAGCGCGGACCGGAAGTAGCACTGCAAAGGCTTGCCATATTTTATTATAAAGACCTGCTTTTTTTATCTCATCGATATAAACAGCGTCGGCCTCTTGAAGGATTTTAACGTCCTCAGGATCAATCTCGCCTAAAATTCGAATTCCCAGTCCAGGACCTGGAAACGGATGACGATCAATTAAGTTTGAAGGCATATCAAGGGCGCGACCTAATCTTCGCACTTCATCTTTAAATAGGTCGCGAAGTGGTTCAATTAATTTTAAATTTAAATCTTTCGGCAAGCCACCCACGTTATGGTGCGATTTGATGGTCACACTCGATCCCGTCGGAGAAACGCTTTCAATCACATCCGGGTAAAGCGTTCCTTGAGCCAGCCACTTGATATTTGCATTCTTTGGAATTTGCGCTTTAAAAACTTTAATAAATGTATGCCCAATCGCGATTCGCTTTTCTTCAGGATCTGATTTACCTTTTAAGGCTGCATAAAATTCTTCAGAAGCGTTGACACCTTTCACATTTAATCCAAGACCGTCGTAAGAATTTAGCACTTCTTGAAATTCATTTTTTCTTAATAAGCCCGTGTCGACAAACACACACATCACACGCTCTGGACCAAAAATTTGCGTCAATAGAGTCGCCGTTACACTTGAATCTACACCACCAGATAAACCACAAAGAATAAATTCGTCATCTTTAACCTCAGCCTTGTAGCGTTCAGTTAAGCTTTTAATAATTTCAGTGGGCTTCCAATTTTTTTGAACACGTGAAGTTTTTGTTAAATATCTTTCTAACCACAAATGACCATTTTCGGTGTGAGTCACTTCAGGGTGAAACTGTAGACATAAAATATTTTCCGATTCTAAAGCTGCTGGAAATCCATTTTCACTGACAGCAATTTCTTTTAAAGAACTTGGAATTTTTGAAATCACATCTCCGTGAGACATCCAGACTTTTGAATTTTTTAAATCTGACGTCTTTGAAATCACTTCGGATAAACCATACTCTCTGTGGTTTGAGCCTTTCACTTCGCCGCCCATAGTGTGCACCACAAGTTGCATGCCGTAGCAGATTCCCAAGACTGGTGCGACTTTGAGTAACTCTTCAACATCACGGATAAAACCGTCTTTGTCAGTTACAGAGCGCGGCCCGCCACTTAAGACAATACCGGCTGGTTTTCTTTGTTGAATAGTTTCAGTTTTATAATTGTAAGGATGGACTTCGGAGTAAATTCCCATTTCGCGAAAGCGACGAGCGATCAGTTGTGTGTACTGAGATCCAAAATCTAAAATTAAAATACCTGAGTTTAAATTTTCTGTCATGTGATCCTCTTTGCTGTCTAGCGCGCATCGCTTAGGTTTTTGTCCCTGTCTAGTTCACTCGTGCGCTTTTCGGGCGGCTTCGCACGCCCTGCGCACTTCGCTGGAACTTTCCCTCCTGCCAATCCTCGCTGGAACTTTTCCGCCTGCAGCGGGCTACGCATCCAACCTATAATTCGGGGCTTCTTTGGTGATGGTGACGTTGTGGACGTGGGATTCTTTTAAGCCTTGGCCAGAAATTTCAACGAACCTTGCTTTCAGCTGAAGCTCTTCAATATTTTTAGCACCGATGTAACCCATTCCTGATTTAAGTCCACCCATCACTTGATGAATGATTCCACTTATTGATCCTTTGTAAGGAACACGCCCTTCAATACCTTCGGGAACAAGTTTGTCCATGTCACTAACAGCGTCTTGAAAGTATCTATCTTTAGAACCCAAAGACATCGCACCTAAACTTCCCATTCCACGATACACTTTATAAGTGCGCCCCTGATAAAGCACAGTTTCGCCCGGGCTTTCATCACAACCTGCAAGCATGTTACCTAACATGACAGTATTTGCACCAACGGCTAAGGCTTTGGTCACGTCACCAGAAAATTTAATTCCACCATCAGCGATTACTGTCTTACCAAATTTTTTAGCCACTTTAGAGCATTCAATCACAGCCGTGATTTGTGGGACACCGACACCTGAAACAATTCTTGTTGTACAGATACTTCCAGATCCTACTCCAACCTTAACAACATCAGCACCTTTTTCAAAAAGAATTTTTGCCGCGTCAGCAGTCACGATATTGCCAGAGACAATGATAATATCTTTAAACTTTTTTGATGCCCAATCCGTCATATCAATTACATTTTGCGAATGACCATGAGCTGTATCTATCGCAATCACATCGACACCTGCCGCAGCCAAAGCTTCAACACGTTCTTTGTTCGCAGAGCCAACACCAACAGCGGCACCAACTAACAATCTTCCATAACTGTCTTTAGTTGCACGAGGATATGTGTGGGCTTTTTCGATATCCTTAATTGTAATTAAACCTTTTAAGTTTCCTGCATCATCAACTACTGGTAATTTTTCAATACGATGTTTTTGTAATATTTTTTTCGCGTCATCTAAAGTAGTGCCTTCTTTGGCTGTCACTAAATGGTCTTTCGTCATCACTTTTTCAATCAACTGACTGACGTTTGTTTCAAAACGTAAATCTCTGTTCGTTAAAATCCCTACGAGTTTTTGATTTACAGTGATTGGCACTCCACTAATGGAATAATGTTTCATCAAGTCTAAAGCATCACTGACTTTATGTTCCGGTGATAAAGTTATGGGGTTTCTAATCATTCCACTTTCATATTTTTTTACTTTCTCGACTTCAGAGGCTTGCTCGTCGATGCTTAAGTTTTTATGAATAAAACCTAAACCGCCCAATTGAGCCATCACTCGGGCCACTTTACTTTCTGTGACCGTGTCCATGGCCGCCGAAATCACAGGTGTGTTCAAGTAGAGGTCCCTAGCGAAGAACGAGCGAGGTTCAATCTCTGTGGGAACAACTTGAGAATGTTGTGGGACTAAAAGAATATCGTCGAAAGTTAAAGCTTTTGGTATGTCCACGGTTTGAAACTCCTTGTTTTGATTGGCGAAAAAAATGTTTAATATAAATTTATAAAATGTTGTCTAGTTCACTCGCCGACATTTGGTCGGCTCGCTGGAACTTTTCCTCCTGCAGAGGGCGCTGTCTAGTTCACTCGTGCGCTCTTCGGGCGGCTACCGTTCAGTCCGCTTCGCTGGGACTTCCGTACGCACGCCCTGCGCACTTCGCTGGAACTTTTCCTACTGCGTAGGGCTATACCATCCGCTCACATTGATGTAATGGAGGGCGCTTTTTTCTAGGCCCTTAATCTCCTCTTCAGTTAGCTTTCTTATCTGTTTGGCGGGTCGACCAAGTATTAATGACCCTTTTTCAAAGCGAGCATTTTCGGTCACTAATGACCCTGCTCCAACCATACAATTTTTAGGAATGATGGCATTGTCCATCACGATAGATCCCATTCCAATCAAAGAATAAGATTCAATCGTACATCCGTGTAAAATCACTTTATGACCTACAGTCACGTGATCCTTTACTACCGTTTGCGCTTTTTTGTAACTTCCGTGAACTACACTTCCGTCTTGAATGTTTGAATTTTTACCAATGTAAATGGGCATCACGTCCCCACGTAATACGGCCTGAAACCAAATCGAGGCACCCTCTTCAATGGTCACATCACCAATGATATCGGCGCTTTTTGCTATGAATGTTTTCGTATTTATTTGAGGGGACTTACCTTGAATATTCATGTCTACGTAAAACATAATTAATAAGTTTTGGCAAGATTATGAAAACAAGCCTTAACCTATTCCTAAAAGTTCAGTTACATGATGTATTTTTGACGTGATTTTAGGAATGAATTTTTTTTCAATAGTTGGGTTGGACTTCCTTTCTCTTGGACTACGACGTCTCTGGTCTTCTGGATAAACGAAGCGGTCGCGAAAAATTCCACTTCTTTTTTAGAGCTACAAATCGCCAAAGCTTCAAAAGCTTTAACTTTTAAATTTTTAATGGTCATGAGTCTCGAAGAATCGTCTTTAGTTGCCAGAATTGAAGAAGCCACGCTGGACTCAATCATTAAGGTCGCAAGTTGTTCTTCCGACTCGACGTCATCAAAAGTGCAGTTTTTTAATTTAAAATCCAATTGGTTTAATATTACATGAGCCAGCTCATAAGGATTTTTTAAATTCATATCCCCTTCCGCTGGTATAATTCCGAAAGGCAGCACTGGACACCAAACAGGAAATGAAATCTTTCCTTCGCTGTCCTTAAATAAAACAAAAGAAGACAAATCGTCACCCGTCATAGCAATTCCCTGAGGAAATACTTGGATAGGTTTTGAAATTATTTTTTTTCGATTTATTTTAGTTTTTAACAAGTTCGCCTCTAAGAGTTTGTGGAAAAGCTTTGTATATTTTCACGCTGACCGTTTTACCCACCAGATTCGCATCTCCAATAAAGTGCACGACTTTGTTTTTGGTCGTCCTGCCTGTCAACATTGATGCTGATGAATTTATTTCGTTTTCAGTTCCCGTGTTGTTTTTTTCACTATTAACAACATGGTTTGCCTTTATAGCATCAAATCGCTCGACTAACACTCTGTAAGTTTGTCCCTCGTCTAAATGACATTTCTCAAATAACATTTTGTTGTGTTTATCGAATAATTTTTGTAAACGCTCAGACTTTTGATCTTCAGTTAATTGCTCTTCCCATTTAGCCGCTTTAGTAAAGGGTCTTGGACTGTATTTAAATGCATAAACGCTTTCATAATAAACTTCGTCCAGTAAAGACAAAGTCTGTTCGAACTGCTCTTCGGTTTCTCCAGGAAAGCCTACAATAATGTCTGTAGAAAATGAAACTCCAGGAACATAGTCAAAAATCATTTTAGCTTTATTTAAATAATCTTCCCGGGTGTATCCCCGATTCATACGATTTAAAACTTCCGAATTTCCAGACTGCACAGGTAAGTGAATGTAGTCGCACACCTTGTCGCGATAATCTGCATGGACTTGCATAAGTTCTTCTGTGAAGTCCTTAGGGTGACTTGTAGTGTACCGAATCCTTTCGATATCAGTTTCTTCAGCTACCCCTTTTAAAAGTTCTGAAAAATTCACGCCACAGTCTGAAAGATAGGAATTTACATTTTGTCCTAACAGGGTGATTTCTTTCACCCCTTTTTTGGTGAGCTGGTTGATGTCGCTAAGTAAATCTTTGTAAGGACGACTCCGCTCACGACCGCGTGTGAATGGAACCACACAAAACGTGCAAAAATTATCACAACCTTTTGTGATGTTGATAAAACTTGATACACCAGGCGAACGGTTTAAAGTCTCGATGTGATAAGGTTTTGAGTGTTCAAACTGAGTCGCAAAAAATCGATTGTGATCGGTGTAAACTTGGTTCACCAGCTGTGGCAAAGTGTCGATGGCATCTGTTCCAAAAACAAAATCTAAGACCGGAATATCTTTAAGTAACTGATCTTTTTCTTGCTGAGCTACACATCCGCCGACCCCAATTCTAAGGTTTGGGTTTTTTGCTTTAAGTTTTTTGTAACGTCCCACTTCAGAATGTACTTTGTGAACTGGCTTTTCACGAACACTGCACGAATTGATAATAATTAAATCTGCATCATCTACACTTTGCGACCGCGAAAAATTCATCATTTCAAGCAAGGTCGCCATCCGTTCAGAATCACTTTCGTTCATCTGACAGCCATATGTGGAAATAAAATATCTTAAATTTGAAGTAACAACTTTTTGAGAAAAATCCCTTGATTCTGTGTTTGATTTAAATTTAATGATTTTACTTTTTTCTAAGATTTTATTTTCTTTAAGAGAGATTGGACGCTCTAGAGGCTCGAACCCATTTTGCGATGTAATAGTTGGTTCTTGAATATCGCTAAAATTTGAAGTGTCTAAAGAATCCATTGGGCTCACTTTTCAGAATTGATCTTTAAATTGATCTTAGAAAAAATGCTGTTTCGGCTTAAAGATCAAACCGAAAAGAATTTGTTTTCTAAGACTACGATTAATATAATCAAGGGGTTATAGGGTCAACCACTCAAAGCCCCTCAAACAAAGTTGTTTATTCCTTCAACCAAAGGTATTAATGTGAAACAATTATTTATTTGGATGAGTATTATTTCAAGATTTGATTATAAATCCCTGAATCTAAAGGATATTTCATGATTAAGCCCCGACAAAAAGCAACTAAAGCTTGGACGGATTTGCCAGATGACTTCAAACTTCAAGTGGTGAATCTTTTCAAATCTCACTTTAAGGATCAATCTAAATCAGGATCTTTTAAAGTTTTAGGCCGAATTTATAAAAACGAAGTTGTTTTAAGATGCACCTATTTAGCGAAAGGCAGCATTACGCCTATCCAATTTGATCTCTCCACAGATATTAAAATGGATTCAAAAGCCAAGCCTTTAGAAATTTTTGAGCTATTAGTGGATTGTGCAGCTAACCTTTTTCAATCTTCTTTTGAAGATGAAACCTTTGGCGTTCCTGCGATTTGGACAGAAATTGATTTCGATGGAACACTCATTTACGCTAAATCAGAAAGTATAAATCCTGAACTTGAAGATGAAGCCAATAAGATTTTAGGGGAAGAATTTTTAAGTCAAGAGCTTGAGGGTGAACCGCTCACTCCTGCACCCAGCCTTATTAAAGGTGAACTTGATTCAGACGATATTGAAGTGATTGCAGATATTTTGAATAAAAATAAAAAACAGACTCACTAAGTCTGTTCTTATAGAAATGGACTAGTAGTCTTCGTCAGAAGATCGTTTTCCTGCGACCTCTTGCACTTCATCAAATCCTTCGTCATCGTCTTCAGAGATTGAACTGTCAGAATCATCAATTTCAAGTTCATTAACAACAGATACAAAATCTTTCTCAGATTTTAAATCCCCTCTTAACATTTCGATGTATTTATCAGGATATTTGGCCGTAAGCTCGTTGATGTATTTATCAAGTTTGCCTTCGGATAGAATTTTTTTCTTAAGCTGAATACGCTTCCAATTTAACATGTAATGATAACGGCAATAACCTTCGACGTTAGCTAGCTCGTCACAACCTGAGTACTTACATAAAACCCGCCCTTCGGCGTCAGTTAGCAAAACTTCTACAGCTGATGAGGATAATTTTTTATCCGCAAAATCTTGTGTTAAATCTGCAATATTTTGCGATGTGTTTTTAACATCTTTTTTAATTTGAGCTACCGATTTAGATATTTCATTTTTTGCAGCAGCACTTTTATCTTTCGCAATATCTTTTGGGTTTGATGCTTTTACAGACACTTTCTCTTTTGCAGGTTTTTTAAAATCTTGATCATTATTTTTGGCAACAACTTTTGATTTTACTTTAATAGGCGCCGATTTTGAAGTTTGAGATTTAGTGGACTGATTTTTTGCAGTCTGACCTTTCACTTCTGCTTTCTTTGGAGAAAGCTTATCAACCAACTTATTTAAAAAACTTTTTTTAGGAGCAGGCTTTTTCGCCGACTTCGGAGCAGACTTGACCGCTGATTTAACTGACGATTTTTTCGAGGCCAATTTTTTATCTGCCTTCTTTGCTACCGTTTTCTTTGACGAAGCAGAGGCTTTAGTTATTTTTGCCGCTTTTTTAGACTTAGCTTCTTTTTTGACTGCAGTTTTTTTTGACTTAGTGGCCATAAACCCCTCTTCGGATAATTAAATAAGAACTAGAATTTGTCTGACCTGTGTCTCAGAGTCAAGGGTCTGACGACAATTCGCAATTAAAAATTAACTTAAAAAATACTTTTAAATATTATGTAAAAACACATCGATTGCACTTCTTTACATTCTTATTTAGTCTTGCATTTATTTTGAAACTTAAAACTTTTAGCATCGGAGGTTATTCATGTCTTCAACACTTATTTTCTCGGCTGTTAGGACACCAATTGGTTCTTTTAACGGCTCACTTGCTGCTCTTCATTCCACAGAGTTAGGTGCAAAGTCCATTCAAGAAGCTGTGAAAAAATCAGGTTTTAAAGCCGAAGACTTTCAAGAGTGTATCATGGGTCAAGTGCTAACAGCTGGTGTTGGACAAGCTCCAGCAAGGCAAGCTTGGATCAAATCCGGCGGCCCAGTATCTACACAATGTATGACTATCAACAAGGTTTGCGGATCTGGATTAAAAGCTGTCATGCTAGGCGATGATGCCATAAAACTAGGACGTGCAGAATTGGTGATTTGCGGTGGTCAAGAATCTATGAGCCAAGCCCCTTACCTTCAGCCTGGCGCTCGAACAGGTTACCGAATGGGACATCAAACTGTTGAAGATTCTATGATCAAAGACGGTCTTTGGGATCCCTACAACAACTGGCACATGGGCAACGCTGCCGAACTTTGTGTTCAAGAGTATAAAACAACTCGTCAAGAGCAAGATGACTTCGCAGTAGAAAGTTACAACAAGGCTATTAAAGCCCAAAAACATAACTGGTTTGAAAAAGAAATATTACCTCTAGAAATTCAAGACCGTAAAGGTCCCATCAAAATTGCGACGGACGAAGAACCCGGAAAAGTGATGTTTGATAAAATCCCAACTTTAAGGCCTGCTTTTGATAAAGCAGGTACAGTCACAGCTGCAAACGCCAGTAAACTTAACGATGGTGGCGCAGCTTTAGTTTTAGGAAGTGTAAATTCCAAAAATAAAACGTCGATAAAACCTCTTGCTAAAATTGTGGCCCAAGCCACATTTGCACAAGATCCAAAATGGTTCACAACAGCCCCGGTGGGCGCAATTAAAAAAGCACTGAAGCTTGCCGAAAAATCTGTGGAAGACATTGATCTTTGGGAAATTAACGAAGCTTTTGCCGTGGTCACAATGGCTGCTCAAAAAGATTTAAAAATCAATTGGGATAAGATCAATGTGAATGGCGGCGCAGTGGCTTTAGGACATCCTATTGGTGCCAGCGGTGCTCGTATCTTAACAACTTTGGTCCATGCCTTACACACCCACGACAAACAATTTGGTCTTGCGACTTTATGTATTGGTGGCGGCGAAGCTGTAGCTTTAATTATAGAACGCGTTTAGGAATTCATGATGTCAGAAAAAATTTATCCTTCAGCTGAAGCTGCACTTGCCGGTGTCAAAGACGGAATGACCTTATTAGTGGGCGGCTTTGGTTTGTGCGGAATACCTGAAAATTTAATTGCTGCTTTACAAAAAAGTGGAGCTAAGAATTTAACCTGTGTGTCTAACAATGCTGGCGTTGATGATTTTGGTTTAGGTTTACTTCTGCAAACAAGGCAGATTAAAAAAATGGTTTCAAGTTACGTCGGTGAAAATAAAATTTTTGCCGAACAGTTTTTAAGTGGCAAGTTGGAAGTCGAACTTACTCCACAGGGAACGCTGGCAGAAAAAATTCGAGCTGGCGGAGCCGGAATTCCTGCGTTTTACACTCCGACAGGCGTAGGCACAGAAGTCGCTAAAGGAAAAGAAACCAAAGTCTTTAATGGAAAAACTTTTTTGTTGGAAGAAGCTATCAAAGGCGACTTCGCACTGATCAAAGCTTGGAAAGCCGACCCTTACGGTAATTTAGTATTCCGAAAGACCGCGGCTAATTTTAATCCTATGATGGCAACTGCAGGTAAAGTCACAGTGGTTGAAGTGGAAGAGATTGTTGCTTTAGGCGAACTTGATCCTGATCAAATTCACACTCCTGGAATTTATGTTCAGAGAATTATTCAAGGTGCGAATTATCAAAAACGCATTGAGCAACTTACAGTACAAAATTAGGGTGAATAGATGGAACAAAATATTTTAGAACTGGGTTGGACCCGTGAACAAATGGCAGAAAAAATTGCCCTTAGTGAGATTAAAAATGGAATGGCTGTTAATTTAGGAATCGGAATTCCAACTTTAGTCAGCAATTTTATTTCGCCCAACATGAATGTTATGCTTCAAAGCGAAAATGGTTTATTAGGAATGGGTGCGTTTCCAACGAAAAATAAAGTTGACCCAGATCTCATTAACGCCGGAAAGCAGACAGTCACCGCCGTTCTAGGAGCTAGTTTTTTTTCGTCCGCCGATAGCTTTGCTATGATTCGCGGTGGCCACGTGGATTTAACAGTTTTAGGCGCCATGGAAGTTGATCAAGAGGGAAACATAGCCAACTGGATGATCCCTGGAAAAATGGTTAAAGGAATGGGCGGGGCTATGGATCTTGTAGCTTCGGCAAGGCGTGTGATTGTGGTCATGCAGCACACGGATAAATCAGGTCAATCTAAACTACTTAAAAAATGTCAGCTTCCATTAACGGGCATGAAGTGTGTGAACAAAGTTGTATCTAACTTAGGTATTTTTGAAATAAGCGATGGCTCGTTTAAGCTTATTGAAAAAGCACATGGTGTGGATTTGGAACAGATCAAAACTTACACCGCTGGAAATTTAATACTTTAAATTAAATGGTTGATGGGATGCACTGAACAAGTAACCATCCACAATTCTCAGTTCGTTCAGAATCAGGAATGACATAAGTCGTATCCGTTGCATCGTCGTACATCCGGTCTGAAATTCCATCTTTAAGGGCACAGTTGCCTTGGTTTGCAAAACCTAGAAGCCCTGCCATTTTATAATGAGTTGGACAACTGCATTGACCAGTGATTGGGTTTGGAGTTTTACATTGATTTGAATTTTGCAAGTAACGAGTAAAGAATCCTCCATTAGGGTCAGCAGCCATCCACTCAAACCCATTACAAATTAAAGTATGCAAATAGCCGTAAGCCTTAGGATCCGGAGCACTTAGTTTTGTGGCCCCGACGTTATTGCTGTCACATACAGAAGATATAACCTTACCCGTGGAATTCAAAACCGTTGAACAATTCGAGACGTTACCTGCTGTGACTTTAAAAAAGACAGGGATTTTTAATTGCAAATCTTCAGATTTATTTCGAACGACTTCCAAATTTGCTACGTAGTTGTTTTCAAACAGTTGAGTTTTTTCATTTAGTTTAAAAACAATATTGTTAAAATCCGCATCCATAGTTTTATACGACACAGATTTTGCAGCATTCATAAACAGTTCTCTAGACTTAAAAGACACATTCGAATTTAATCCATTAAAATTCGCTAAACAAATGGCAGGATCTTTAAGACTTGATTTTAGACTTTGATATAAATCCTTGGCACCTAATTTACGATCAATCTTTGAATTGGTTTTATCAATTTCACCGAACATTGTTATCACGTTAGCTGTGATAAATCCTAATAAAACCATAGAAGCAATAACTTCAATCAGTGAAAATCCATTTTCATTTTTACTTCGTGAGCTCATAAACCCAATTCCTTAAAAATCTTTACAAATCCCGGACCCTATAATTTTTCAAAAAGTGATATTAAGTTCCGTTATAACATTCCATAACCTTAGCACCACAGCCCGCGCCAGAACCGTATTTGTAATAGCCCCATGCACACGCTTGGCTTTCGAACTCATAAACCATTTTAGATGAAAATCCCAAAGGACAACTGCAGCTAGCAGTATATTTATTGGGCTGCATACAATCACCAATGCCGCCGGAAGAGTTTGTAGCATAAGAAAAATAACCCGCATTTGTATAAGCAGGAATCCAATTTGTTCCATCACAAACCTTGGGGAATTTTTCAGTCTGGCTATAGATAACTTTTCCTTTAGAAGCCACGTTGCAAATAGATTCATCCACCAATAAATTCATGTGTGATCTACATTTTTTAATTTCACCGACAGCGTCTATCTCAACCCGAAGACTAATTGCAGCTGGCTTCATCTTAGGATTGTAAATAAATCTTAAGTTTGTCACAAAATCTGTACCAGCATTCGAAGCGCGTGTTCTATCAATGGTCAAATTTTTTACATCATTGTTTATAACTCCAATGGAAGTTGCACCCAAAATTAAGTTTGGACCGACAGTCACCATATTTTTTACAGCAGGTAAAGTTGCAGGTCCGGCGATTAAATTTTTATTTAAAAAGTGCGCTGTGCAAACTCGTTCGTCGGAGAAATAGGACATTAGAAGCGACTTGCTATTTTCAACTTCAAAGTCTGTATTCACAGTAACTATTGTTTTTTTAGCCTTGTTAAAGTAGCTAGTCGATAAAATAGCCAGAGCTGAAATTTGAGCTAGCCCAAGAATAAAAATGACCACAATTGATCCGGCTTGAGCCTTGAAGTCATTTACCACTTTATACATAACTTGACCCCAACACCACACTTGCCGTTACTTAAAATTTTTTGCACTTGGTCTTTTGCATCAAACCAAGTGTCTAAAACACCATTCAAGCATCCGTAATTTTCAAACGAGTAAACTTTCTGGGCAAAATAACCTGATGGACAATCACATTTACCCGTTCGAGGGTTTGGGCTAACACATGAATATTCTGACAACATATGGGAATAGGTACCGGCAGTTCTTTCACTTTCGGTCCACACATTGTTAATACATGTTAATGTTTTTTTGGTCGTAAAATCATATTTTAAGGCACCCGCATTATTCGCGTCACAAACAAAAGTGGCAGTCGTATCTACACCAGATAAACCACCCGTCGAGCAATTCTCAATCTGATTTGGATTGTTTTTTTTGGTTGCAAAATAAAAAGGTATCTCGTCAACAGCATTTTTTTTTAAAGACGTAACCACTAATTTTGATTTGGAAAAACCAGAAAGATTTTCTTTTTTTGAATGATCAATGAAAATTTGGACGTCAGGGCTGGAATTTTGAAACTGGATCAGAGCAGGGTTTAAAGTTTTATCAGATTTAGTTCCATACACTTTATCGATTGGGACGTTGGTCACTGAAGATTTACCCGAAAAATTCGCGGAACATTTTTCTTCAGAAACTAATATTTTGGAAAGAATTTCGATGGACTCTAAGTTGTCTAAATTTTTTTCGTGAACGATCTTCTTTTGATTGAAAAATACTGCGAGAGTCGAAGCTTGCATGACGGTGAACGAGATCAGCGCTGTAGAAATCATAATTTCAATCAGGTTAAAACCAAGATTGTTAAATTTCAAAGATTTCGAGCCACGTTCCATTCAGTGTATATCGGCACAATACACATTAATTTTTACCTTGAACTCGACCACTTCTTTTGTCTGAAGTGTATCATTATGAAATACAAATCACATTTTAATCGGAACCTGAATGTTCAATACGCCTAGACCTGCGCTGAGGATTTTCTGCGTGTGTTCCGTTAACAAAACACGTCTTGCCGATAAGTTTTCGTCATCGATTCCTAAAATTCGGTGTTTGTTATAAAAAGAATTATAAGATTTGGCTAAATCCAGTAGAAAGTTGGCAACAATACTTGGTTTAAATTTTTCAAAAGCCAAAGACAATGTGTTTTCGTAACCCAGTAACATACAAATTAAGTCTAACTCTTCTTTTTCAAAAGAAATGGACTGTAAGTTTTGAGCGGAATAATTCGAAACTTTTTGACCATCAAATTTTTCAATGACACTCAAACACCTCACACTTGTGTATTGAATGTATGGACCACTGTCGCCTTCAAAATCTAATATCTTATTCCAATCAAAATCAACGTCACGAACCCTGTCATTCACAAGATCATTAAATATCACGGCTCCGATACCCACCTGTTCAGCCACTAAATCTTTATTAGCGAGGCTTGGATTTTTTACGGCAATGATCTCTTTAACTAATTCCACGGATTTATTTAAAACGTCTTCTAAAAAAATGGCTCGCCCTTTTCTTGTAGACATTTTACCAAGATCTTTAAATCGATACATTCCAAACGAAATGTGGTGACAGTCTTTAGCCCAATCCAAATCCATCAGTTCTAAAGTTTTAAAAACTTGTTTAAAGTGTAAAGTCTGATCAACACCCACCACGTATAAATTTAAGTCACTTCCTAAAACCTCTTTTCTGTAAATTGCGCTGGCGATATCTCGAGTGGCATAAAGCGAAGCTCCGTCGCTTTTTTTAATTAAGCATGGTGGCATATCCTCGCCCACATTAACGACGTAAGCGCCCTCACTCAATTCTAGAATGCCCTTGTCTTCTACGCGTTGGATAGCGTCTTCGAGCTTATCGGAGTAAAAAGATTCACCACGCACTAAATCGTGCTTCACTCCCAGGCGATCCCAAAGTCTTTGGTACTCTTTCATAGAAATTTCAACAAACATTTTCCATAATTTTGTAATTTCAGGATCACCTTTTTCTAGCTTAATGAAAGTTTCAGCGCCCTTTTCATTCAAAACTGGATCTTTTTCGGCTTCATCATGAAAGCGCACATACATATCGAACAAGGCTTTAAAGGGCTCTTTTTTAAAATCGTATTCGGTTTGCCATTCTTGAAAGGCCCAAGCCAGTTTCCCGAACTGTACACCCCAATCCCCTAAGTGATTTAAGCCAATAACTTCAAAGCCTTGAGCCTCTGCTAAATTTCTTAAAGCTTGCCCAATGACCGTCGCCCGTAAATGTCCAACACTCATAGGTTTAGCTACGTTAGGTGAAGAATAATCAATAACTAATTTTTTATTTTTTTTCTCGGGTTTAAATCCAATGGGTTCGTGACTAATAAATGTCATCAATTCATCAGTTAAATATTTTGATTTATATTTAAAATTAATAAAGCCTGAAATTGCGATAATCTCTTCGATGTAAGAAAACATGCCTTCGTTTTTTTTAAACACCAAATAACTCATCACTTGTTTAGCAATTTCGTTGGGTGACAATTTCAAGGCCTTTGAAAGGCCAAAAACAGGTAAAGCCATTTGGCCAAAACTTGTGTCTTTAGGTTTTTCTAATAAATTAAAAATTTGATATTCTGTTTGTGAAACAGACTTCAGTAAGTCCATCTGGAAAATAATTTCAAGTTCCTTAGAAAGCTCAATTTTTATTTTAGAATTCATTAAAATTTCCCATAATTAATCAAAATCTGATTCACCATCTTTATATGGTTTAGGAGTAGATAGTCAAATGCTGACTTGGAACTCTTTCTCTAGCGTTTGCCCTTCGATTTCAATTTTTAGGGTGTAAAACCCTGCTTCTAATTTGAAAGGATACAGGGGAATTCGAATTCGTCCTGTGCCTTGGGATACAAGATTAATCCCTGCTTTACTATTTTGGGTTCTAACCTGTGTGCCTTTCGCATCAAACAGCCTAATTTTAATGGATTGACCTTTTTTTAAGTCGGATCTTGCGTACATGTACTTGGGTAAATCCATCGTGAAGTCTTCAATTACAAAATAACTTAAGTTTAAATTGATTTTATCATCGACGGTTAATTTATTAAAAAGCTCATAGGTGAAATAGGTCACCAAAAATAATCCCGTTAAAACTAAAACAGAAATTGAAAACCAATTTAAGAATTTTGGTTTGATTTCAACATCAGAACTTTCTGGGGATTCTAAATCGCTGTCAAAAGTTAATGTTTCAATAAAATTTAATTTTTTAATTTCAGCTTCCCAAGGCTCTGGCATTTTGGATTCTCTGTGATCATCTTGGTCAAAAGTATTTAAGGTAATTTGACCAGAATTTTTTCTTTTAAACTTCCACCCAAAGTATTGCAGGGGCGAAAGTTTGAGCGGCACTTCAGAATCCATAAATTGATTGTGTTCGGCAGAATCTATTTCCTGCAAACCATTTTGATTTGGAGGAACAATTACGATGTGAGGTTTTTGAGTTAAATAGAATTCGGACTCTTCGTTTATTCTTTTCCAATCTTTTCGGCCTGAAATCCAACAATAATCCGAAGATTTAATTTCACCACTTTTAAGTTTATCTTGAACTTCAATTTTGGAAATCGGTCCAATAGGCTGCCAATTATTTTGAAAATCTAATTTTAGAATGACCCACTTTTTATGATCCACATATCATCTTACCCACAAAAGCTTAAGGACATCAATCTAGCTCGGATAATAAATGCCCGTACATGATGATGAAATTTTCTGACTCTAAAGGAACGCTTAAATAATCAACCAACGTGTCTCTAGATAAAAGTCCAGATTTAAATCGCTTGTAAAGCTTTTGTCCCACGATTTTACCTAAAATGGCGGCAGATTCTAACTGTACATTCCAAGGGGCCTCTGTGATGGTTGCAAACGAAGTGATCAAGCTTTCATCTTGTTTATTTTTTAAGAATTGTAATTCAGTCAGCCTGTAGTCCACAGAAAATCTCAAAACGGCCTCTGCATAATCCCCTTCTTTTTTACCAGGTAAGTTATCAAAATCACCTTTCTGATCCAATGAATTTAATCTCGCATTAAGATCCGATTCACTCATCACTGTAATCGTAGGATTTAACCAAAGTGCAAAAAAGAAACTGACAGCCTCTAGCCAAATTCTTCGCGGCATAAAATACTCTTCCATCCAATTTAAACTTTGTCGTTGGCTTAGCTGAGCGTGAATAAATTCCCCGATAAGACCATAAGCACCGTTCACGGAAGGCTTTGCTAAGAACTGTATTTGATCCTTAGGGAAAACCACGTTCTTTTGCGCAGTCACAAAATACGTTAGTTTTTCTTTCTCTTGCTTTTTTAATTTTAAAAAATCTAACTTTTCAAAATCTAAATCTTTTGGAATCAATACATCTAATAAGTTTTTCCAGTTTGGCAGTTGAAAATCTTCAGTATATGTATCTAGTATTTTACCTAGGTAATCCGTGAAATCGGGCTCAAATAGATCGTCATCATCCACTTCCGAAATCATCTGATCATCCATCTCTTGCAAAAAAACTAAGTAACTTTGAAGCTTCACCCAAGGTGTCGAGCTTAAAACACAAAATTCATGACCATAATTTAGAACGTCAAATTGATCTTCAATCGCATGTTCGGAAAGCGTAAAATAAAGTTTGTCACTGTTGAGATGTAGAACGAGATCGTGTTGAGGATTGAAATGTTTTATTTTTGCAGGCAAATGATTTTTAGCTAAATGAAAATCTCCATAAATCACATAATGAAGCGCGGTAGAGTCAGCTTCAAAATATTGGTCTACCATACTTGCAGAAAACACATCACGGTCGTAGAGGTCATCAAGCTTTGTGTTGTTGATCCCATAAACTTGAACCTTATTGTCCTTGGCCCACTTCAATATTTTCGCATAACCTTCTAAAGGTAAATTGCCCCAAAGCTTTTGCCATTTGGTTTTTTTTATGAGCTCTTCAAAAGTTATTTTCGAGCTTAAAAAATCGTCAACTTTCTTTTGATCCCGCGAGTTAAATATCTCTAAATGAAGGTAAATCTTTCTATTTTGCGAACGAATCCCAGCTAGTAATTTTCTTAAAATCCCAAAGTGTGTTCTTTGAGACTGATAAAAATAATGGTAATCCCCGCCAATGACGATTTTGGATTCAGATATTTTCTTAAGTAAAATGTCCATAGAAGAAATATCCCAAACATTTTCAAAAATCTTTTCATATTCATCCTGATAAACCTGAATGTCGTCGGTCAAAAGCCCGGTGAAAAGCTGAATTTCTTGGCGAAGTGATTCATAAAAATGACGTCTTGTCTTTAACCATCTAGAATGCATAATATATCATTATATCTTTTGGTTTGGTGTACAATAACTAAAGAATTATTTCGAGGACTTTACAAATGGTAAAAAAACTATACTTACTTGCCTTATCCATCGTTTGCTCAATCGTTTTACATGCGTACTTAACTAATAGTTATTACCAAGTTCACTACGGCGAGGGAATGGCAGGTACATCAATTTGTAATGTTGGGCAAAAATTTAATTGCGAAGCTGTCTCTGCAAGTGGCTACGCTAAATTTATGGGTGCACCTTTAGCCACTTGGGGTCTAGGTTTAAACATAGCTCTTTTAATATTACTTCTGGGATATTTGATTTCTGATGAATTCAAAAAACAATGGTGGGCCGGTTTACAAATCTTAATTTTATCTAGTGCTGCGGGTTCAGTTGTCATGGGAATTATAGCTCTGACCTTTTTAAATGTTTATTGTCTATTTTGCATAATTTTATATGTACTGTCGTTCTTACAAGTGTATTTAAGTTTTAGCATAAGTCCGCTCAAAGAGCTTAAAGGTGATCTAGGCGAACTTTTTAATTTATCGAAAATAAATTACGGCGTTCTAGTTTCATTATTGATGTTTCCTATCGTCACTTTTTTTATGACGGCTAAAATGAACCGAGACTACGGTGCAGATAAATTCGCAAAACAATTAGACTCTTTACTTTCCGACTGGAAACAAGAAACTAATGTTATTCAGTTCGAAAATACGCCGGGGACTTTAGTAAAATCTGCGAAGAACCCTGAGACTAAATTTGAAATCGTTGAGTTCGCTGATTTTTTATGCGGACATTGTCAAAAAGCATCTAGAACCATCAAAACATTTATTGCAAATCATGATGCAAGCTTTAGATTTTACACATTTCCTTTAGACCAAACATGTAGATCCATTGAAAATAAACTTACTGGTCCAAGTTGCTTTCTTGCTAAGACCGCATACTGCGCTGAACAGCAGGGTCTAGGTTGGAAAGTTCACGATTGGATTTTTGATAATCAAAAAGATCTGTTTGTTTCAGTGGACAAAATTAAACTTAAAATTAAAAGTGAGCTTTCTAATTTTGGGCTAGCAGAAGCCGAGTGGGTTCAATGCACAGAATCTGAAGAGACACATAAAGCCATTGTCAACCAGAGCCAATTTGCACAGAATTTAAATATCACGGGCACACCGACGATTTACGTCAATGGTAAAAAACTTAGAGGTGGCCAAATGATAGAAGTTTTAAAACGCGCGTACAACATGCAGTAATTTTATGTCCTCACTTAAACTTCTTGGTAAAAAAAGTTTTGGGCCTCTGTTCATAACTCAGTTTTTAGGGGCTTTTAACGACAACTTGTTTAAGAATGCTATGGTTGTTGCCGTGGCCCTAAATTCAATTTCTGTTTTTGGATATCCACCTGAACAAACCGTAGCTTTGGCGGGCGGTGTTTTCATTTTGCCATTTTTTTTGTTTTCATCTTTTGCAGGACAACTTTCGGATAAATTTGAGAAGAATAAAGTTCTTCAGGTGACGAAATTTTTCGAGATTTTAATCATGTTATTTTCTGCTTATGCTTTAATAATAAATGATTTTGAAATGCTGATGATCACTTTATTTTTTATGGGACTTCAGTCCTCCTTTTTTGGGCCTGCAAAATTTAGCATTCTGCCTGAGCTTTTGGATGATACGGAATTAGTTTCAGGCAATGCATTTATCGAAGCTGGAACTTTTTTATCGATACTTTTAGGAACTATCGCAGGTGGAGTGTTAATTAATCTGCAATATGGCCGAGAAATTTTGGCGGCTCTTTTAGTGGCTATCTCTCTGTTAGGTTTTGTTTCGAGCCTAAAAATAATTTCAACAAAAGCGTCTGAACCTGAATTAATAATTGACTGGAATATTTTTACGACAACATGGCAGAATCTAAAGTTTGCAAAACAAAATCAAACTGTCTTTTTGTCAATTCTAGGCATATCGTGGTTTTGGTTTTTAGGTGCAATTGTCTTATCTGTTATTCCCATTTTATGTAAAAATATATTTCAATCCGACGAAGGATTAATTACATTATTTTTAACCGTGTTTTCAGTGGGCATTGGAATCGGCTCAATCCTGTGTGAAAAATTATCGTATAAAAGATTAGAGCTGGGCCTTGTGCCGTTAGGGTCGTTTGGAATGACCCTATTTACACTTATTTTATATTTGAAAATTAAAAATTATACGAACGGTCCAGATAGCGTTTGGAATTTTGCTCAAAGCTACGACGGAATTGTTATCTTAACGGGATTCTTAGGTTTGGCGATTACTGGGGGATTTTTTATTGTTCCCTTGCAGACCTTAATTCAACAGAGAGCAGATAAATCAACGCTTTCAAGGGTGATCTCTGCTAGCAACATCATGAGCTCTTTATTCATGGTTGGCGCTTCTATCTTTTTGTTCTTGTTTTTGAAATATAATTTTAGCTTGGCTTATTTATTTTTGACCTTAGCTTTCTTTAATGGTTTAGCCGCTATTTATGTCTACACGCTTTTGCCAGAGTTTATGCTTCGTTTCTGCGCTTGGGCTTTAGCAAGAATCATTTACCGCATTAAGGTCACCGGAGACCAAGCCTTTATCAGTGAATCGAAGGGCTTAATTTTAGTTTGCAATCACGTGAGTTTCGTCGATTGGTTAATCATTAGCGCCGCAATTCGCAGGCCGGTTTCTTTTGTCATGACCCACGAATTTTTTAAAGGTTATTTCTTAAAGAAGTTTCTTACTCAAGCTAAAGTCATCCCAATAGCCCCAGCTAAAGAAAATATCGAAATCTACAATCAAGCTTTTGACCTTATCAAAGATAAACTTAAATCAGGTGGTGTTGTCTGTATTTTTCCAGAAGGAAAAATCACTCATGACGGAGAAATGAATGAATTTAAGCCAGGGCTTTTAAAAATTTTAGAAACAACGCCAGTCTCAGTCGTTCCGGTTTCTATCAGCGGTATGTGGGGCAGTTTTTTTAGCCGAAAAGATAAAATTTTAAAACATAAAAGACCTAGGAAGTTGTGGTCAAAAATTAAGGTCAAAATTGGAAACCCCGTTAGTCCAGTAAATTTAAACTTAGAAGAGTTAAAAAACACTGTTTTGCAGTTGCGAGAATCGAAATAAGGTTTGTCAATCATAGCCATTTTGCACAAACCTTAATTTCATGCCGGTGTAGACCATTACGCAGTACCGTTCACCATGATTAAACCAAAGACTGATCCTAAACCTAGACTTATGTTGACAAGTTGAGGACAAAACCTTCAACATAATACTGTGCGGAGGCTTTTCTAAAGTGAGCGATAAAATTAATACGAATACACCACCGCCAACTCCCGACTCTTTACCTAAAGAACTGTCTAGGGATGTTTTTCATCCAAGCGTTTCTCCAAGTTCAAGTCTTCAGACCGTCATTAAACATAATGAAGATTTAATGGCTAGACTTTCTGTAAATTTACGCCGTGTTGGTCATTTAGAAAAAGTCATCGATGATTTAACAATGCGACTGAAGGTCGAAAAAGCAAGCGCAGATTCTCTAAGAGACGAACTTTTAATTTACACTGAAAAAAATAGACTTTCAGAATCCCAAAACCAAAAAATGCTTTCTGATCTAAGCCGGAATCAGCATAAAATAGAACAGCTTCAGACTGAAAATGAAAGTTTAAAGTCCAACTTAAAAACTTTAGAATCCAAGTACGAAAGTAAATTCAGTTTAATTGAAAACGAAGTTTCTGAACTTCTTAAAGTAAAAGACAACGCGGAAACTTTTTTAAAACCAAATCTTGTGTTTCTCGAAGATCAAATTAAAAAGGTTAATTCAAGTTACGATGAATTGAGATCTAGAAATGAAGATCTTAAAGAGAAGCTTTTGACTTTAAGTCATCAAGCGCAAAGTGAGTCTTTAAAATTTCAGAACGTTTCTAAAGATTTACAGCATAAACTTAAAGAGCGCGACATCATCATTCAGCAGTATGAGGACCTGGACCTTAAACTTAAGTCTTTGTCCAAGGAAAAAGCTATTCTAGAAAATAAGAACATCGATCTTTCGAGGGACTTAAAAAAAGTTCAAGCTGCAAAGTCGGCAGAAGTCGAGAATTTGCAAGAAGAACTTTCTACTAAATCTAGTGAAATTCAAAAGCTTAAAGTCGAGAATTATGAGCTCAAGAAATCCTGGGCAGATTCCCACACAAAAAACAAAGCCTATGAAGTTCAAGTTCAAAATTTGGAAGAACAATCGCAGTCTATGAATTATATGTGGCAAGAAAAAAATCGTAAATTTTCTGAGGTTGAAACTCAGAATAAGATTTATGAAAGCATGAGACATGATCTTTCTTTAAAAATAAGAAATTATGATTTAGAAATTAAAAATAAAAATAAGAAAATAAGTGATTTACTTTCTATGGTTGAGTCTATGAAACTTAAAGGTCATCATGAAAAGGAAGCCATTATTGAAACGGCAATTCGTGGCATGAGAGATCTTCATTTTGAAGACGATATTCAAATCTCTTCTTCTCCAGACCCAAGAAACGAAATTTAAAAATGATTAAGTATTATTTATCAAAAGATGGACAAATCTTTGAATCTCCGACTAGGCCTAAAACTTTAGAGAATCTTGTCTGGATCGACATGCTTTTTCCTTCGAGCGAAGAAGAAAGAGAAGTTGAGTTATTGATTTATATTGATACACCGACCTTAGAAGAAATGTCCGAGATCGAGCTTTCAAGTCGACTGTACGTTGAAAACGGCACTATCTACACCACGGCTAGTTTAGTGACTAATTTTGAAAAGGATCCAGAAGCGCATTCGGTCACTTTTATTTTTAAAGAAAAGATTTTGATCACGGTAAGATACTCAGAACCAAAATCATTCACCATGTTTTTGAATCAATGTTCGAAACAAAAACAAAGTTCAATCACATCCGGGGTTGACGTTTTTATTGGGATCACAGAGGCCATTATAGATAGGTTGTCTGACGCTTTAGAATTTATCGGCCGCGAGCTTGATGTGACCTCAAGAAGTGTTTTTCAGAATAATATTAAAAATCAAAAAAATGATTCTGCTGATTTACAAGCGATGCTTAAAAAAATTGGGCGTTACGGGGATTTAAATGGGAAGTTCAGAGAAAGTTTGCTGACCCTATCCCGTCAAATGAGTTATCTGCTATTGGTTGGTGGTAAAAATAAACAAGATCACATTGAAGATTTAGACACTTACGTTAAAGACTTAAATTCCTTAAGTGAGCACACCAATTACATTTCTAGCCGAATCAACCTGTTATTAGATGCTATCTTAGGAATGATTAATATCGAACAAAATGCGATCATCAAATTCTTCTCGGTAGCTGCAGCAGTCTTTTTGCCGCCAACTTTAATTGCCAGCATTTACGGGATGAATTTTAAATTTATGCCTGAATTAGAGTGGCCGTATGGCTATCCCTTAGCTATCGGCTTAATGCTTGTGTCTTCGATCGGGCCTTACATTTATTTTAGAAAGAAACGCTGGTTATAAATCAACTGAAGTTAATTTTAAAATTCATATGAACTTTAAAAAGGAATTAGGCTAACTTGACTAAGTTTGTTTGCTTTGCTTGCTCAATATCCAGGCAAATCTGAAGCTTCTCGTTTAAAAAAGTTTCGAAGAGTCTTTTATATTCTAAGCCCACATCGCAGATCAAAACTCCATTGGGATTTTTAATGGATATTTCTGATAGAGTTTCCACAAATGAGCTCATACCAGTAGAGCCCACAAAATTTAGATCTTTAATAGAAAACACCACTTTGTTCTGAATGAAATGTCTTAAACTTTTTTTTCTAAACTCAAATGCACGGTCGAAATCTAAAGTCCCTGATAATTTCACGACGATCATATCACTTTCCCACTCGACAACGGCTTCCATGACTACCCCTTTAACTCTAAGATCATGTTATGCTTGTTTTTAAGCCAATAGAAGATCAGTTTTTAAGATCTAGCCTTAAGATGGCATAATTCAAACCTAGACTTTTGGTTTGTGATTTATCGATATTTCTGAGAGTTTAAAGGATATTGCACTATTTCATTCGCGTAGGGATTTGGTTTTGATAAAACTTTTTAGACTATTTTTATGGCTTTACGTAGGATTACTCTTAATCCCGTATTCGTTAGCGGAAGAAGTCACAAAAAGTAAAATTAATGACATTATATACCAAGCTGACATCATTCAGGCCGATTTAAAAACAGGTAAGGCTAGCCTTAAAGGTAATGTGATCATTTACTTTGAGGGTTATAAACTTACGGCCCCTGAAGCTGAAATTGTTAAAGCCGAATCCAGGTTCACGGCCAAAAGTGGCGTAAAGATTGAAAACTTAATGACTCGAATCACTGCAGATCATGTCGAGATTTTTTTTGACAACAACACAGGGATTTTAAAAAAAGCCAGGATCGAATCTGGACAAATGTTACTTGAAGCTGAAGAGATCCGAAAATTAGATAAAGATGTTTTTGAAGCCGACAATTCATACTTCACCACTTGCGTTACTTGTCCCCCACTATGGAGATTCGGGGCGCGGAAAATCAAAACCAATATTAATAAGTACGTTGATTTAAGATGGGCAAATATTCAAGCGGCAAAGGTCCCTTTTTTGTGGCTTCCACGACTGATACTTCCCGTGAACACCAGAAGAAAAACCGGTCTACTTCCGCCCGCCCCCTTAATCTCGACATCCCGAGGCCAGTTTGGTTTAGAGCAAGGTTTTTTCTGGGCTATTTCTGATAATAAAGATTTAACTTTCACGCCAACATTTTATTCGAAGTCAGGTATCAAAACTGTTTTTAACTACCGACATGTTTTTGATTCCCAAAGCCGCGCAGAAATTAACTTTGGATATTTAAAAGATAATGATTTTGAAGCTTATAACTTTTCCACCAACCAAGAATCCACCTTGGTTTTGGATCGTTGGTTCATCGATTTTAAAAACCAACTATATCTACCTAATAATTTTATTCAGAAATCCAACGTAAGACTGTTTAGCGATTTGATTTACTTGTCAGATTTCCCAGATGAAATTCCAGGTCAGCGTGAAGCTAACATTGAAAACCAAATTTCATTGATTAAAAATGAAGGCAATAATCATTTTTCAACAGAAGTTGTTTACAATATAAATTTACTAACCCAAGATTTTCAGTCAGATAATTTAGCGGCTGTCCACCGCACCCCACAAATTAGGTACAGTCGTTTAAACTCAATTTTCTTTAAAAACTTTCGCTTTAATTTAGACACAGATTACAATAAGTTTAGTCGAAAAGGCTTATCTTACGATGAAATCTTAGAACCAGGACCCGGCGGGCTGGCGAAAGATATCGCGACAGCCCCATCTGGAAATTTTGATCCTTCATCCACCTTAATAAGGTCAGGGCACCGGTTATTTGTTCAACCCAAAATCACAGGCTCTTTCAAACTAACTGATAAATTTATTTTACTTCCTAAACTGAGTTTTAATCAGGGTTTATATTCTTTTTCACCTGAATTCACAGAAAATATTCTGCCACCTGATCCAGACAGACCAAATTACTCTGAGATCGCTAACAGATCTTACATCGAAGGAGAGCTTGAATTAAAAACCCAATTTTCAAAAGTTGTTAACAAAAATTGGAAACATATTGTTGAGCCTTCTATATCTTACATTTACGGAGATTTACTTTATGAAACTGACCATGTGTTTTTTGAAAGCACTCGAGGACTTCCTTATTACCGAAGATTTCAGCCGATCAACGATTCTGATTTTTTTGATTACGTTCACGGTATTCAATTCGATTACATGGACCGTATCGAAGACACTCAAGTCATCAAGATAAGCCTACTTCAAACTTTACTTCGAAAAGACAAAACGGCAGGCGTGAATTATTATAACCAACCGGTCTTTTTTGAACTGTCACAAAACTACGATTTTATAAATTCAAAAACGGCAAATCCAGATGCTTGGTCTACGCTCAACGGTCTTGTAAAAATCAAAACCAAACATATTGAAACTTTCACTCAAGCCGCCCACTTTCATAAAATCAAAGAAACCAACCTTTCAACCCGATCGAAATATATATTTAAATCTGGAAATTTTATTTCTGGAAGTTATAAAAAGAATACCATCATCAGCAGAACCAACACTATCGAACTTGAACAAGAATTTTTTGGAGCAGGCCTTGGAATGAAGCTTCCATTCATAAGCCTTTCCGGCGAACTTCTTTACTCAACATTTGATGACGAGCTACAACAGTGGCAAGTGCGCGTAGGCTATTCACCACCGGGCGACTGTTTAGAAATTTTCTTTAACATCTTTGACAATATCGACCGACGTCAGGCAAACCGTCCTGACATCAAGTTTCAACTTACCTGGAACTTCGGCCAAGGCAACGAACGCCCTTCCGACATCCAAGCCGTCTTTTAATTTAAACCCAAATTTTTAAATCCTTTATTCTTAAATAAGAAAGTTTTATTTATCGTCAAAAATATTATTAAAAGGGATTTGCACTTCAAAAATTTCGGACATACGTTTGGCACAGGCTTGCATAAACTTAATTTCTAAAGATCAAACGACAATTTATCAATAAATATCGACCTCGCGAGAGCAG
>JANODG010000097.1:0-6695 GCA_031412575.1 Bdellovibrionales bacterium | reverse complement strand
GCCACCCGCCACACAAAAAGGAATGTTTAAAACATGCGATAACTTTTTAACAAATTCTGGATCGACAGAGCGTCCTTCGCTGCTGGCTGTAATGTCATAAAACACAAGTTCATCAATGCCTTCATCACTATATTTTTTAGCAAATGTTAAAGCATCTCCAAGCACAACGTGTTCACGGAATTTTACACCTTTGACCACTTGGCCCTCTTTAACATCTAAACAGGCAATGATTCTTTTACTTAGCATCTTTGACTTTCCTAAATTTTTAAACCAGTTCTTATTTATTCCCTTGAATATTTTTGAACTGCAAATTTTTATTCATCTCTTTAATTTTTTAAAATCTCTTTTAAGTTTAAACGTTCAGTGAGTAGTGCTCTTCCAATAACTACCGAATGAGCCCCAGAGGATTCTAAGGCGACTAAATCTTGTGGATTATCAACGCCTCCAGAAGCTTGAATTTCAAGATCTGGAAATTGTGTGCACAAATATTTATAGAGTTTTACATTTGGACCTAAAGCACGACCGTCAACGGAAATGTCCGTGCATAAGATTCGCTTTAAGCCTTTGTTCAAATAAGGAATCATCACATCTTCAATCGTCAGGCCCGATGACTTCATCCAGCCGTGTGTTTTAACAATTGCTTTTTCATTTTCCAGACGAACATCTAAAGCAAATGTCAGTTTGTCAGAACCAAATAAATTTAAGGCTTCAAAAGCGATTTCTGGATCAGTGACCGCAAGGCTACCAATGACCACTCTATCGGCGCCTAAATTAATTAGCTCCTCGATCTCTTGTAGACTGCGAATTCCGCCGCCGATTTGAATTTTTAGTGGAATGGTCTTAATGATCTCAGCAATTAAATCAAGTTGTCTGTTTTTCGGATCTTTAGCGCCGGACAAATCAACAAGGTGAAGATACTTAGCCCCGTCGTGGCTGTATTTATTTAAAATTTCAAGGGGATCTAAAGCGAAGATCGTCTGTTGATCAAAATCACCTTCAACAAGACGAACTACTTTTCCGTCTATAAGATCAATCGCTGGGTATATAATCATTTTGTAATCCTTTGTGAAATTTTACTTCAAAATTATCAACTCAATATGCACTTAAGAAATTTAAATGTTTATATTCAAAAAGTTTTTTAGTAATTTTTCACCAACTAAACCTGATTTTTCAGGGTGAAACTGAGTTGCATAAAAATTCTTGTATTCTAAAGTCGCAGGAATCTCAGTTTGGTCTTTATCCAAGCGCTTAGCAATAGAAGTCACATATTGGTTCATAGGTGTGACGTAGGAATGTACAAAATAAAAATATTCATCAGGTGATATGCCTTTAAGAAGGCAAGAATCTTCGTTCAACACATTTAATTGGCTCCAACCCATGTGGGGCACAGGAAAACCTAAACTTGGTTTTAGTTTTTGAACTGCACCTTCTAATATAGATAGACCTTTAGTCGGGACTTCAAGACTTGAGCCTTCTTCAAGCTCTGAATACAAAATTTGAAGTCCTAAGCAAATCCCCAGAATAGGTCTTTTATCATTTTTTAAATAATCGAAAAGTTCGGTTTCTATAAGTTTTTCTTCAGCAACTTTAGCATGTCCCACGCCTGGTAACACAAGATGTGTCGCTTGGTCTAAAACACTACGGTCAATAGTGACCACACTCTCGGCACGGATTCTAGCTAAAGCGTTCGTTAGCGAAGTTAAATTTGCACCGCCTGTATCTACAATTGCTATCATAAAATACCTTTCGTAGAGGGGATGCCCTTAGAAGAGCTATTTGTTTTAAAAGCTTGGGCCAGACAACGTCCTACAGATTTAAAAATAGATTCGACCATGTGGTGATTATTTTTACCTTGGGTTTTAATGTGTAAACTCATGCCTAAACTTTCTGTTAAACTTTTAAAAAAGTGTTCAATCATCTCTGTGGAAAGTTCACCAACAAAAGGTGAGGTTAATTGGACTTCATAATTTAGATGCGCACGACCAGATAAGTCTATAGCGGTCTGAGTGGAAGCTTCATCCATTGGTAATAAAAAAGAAAATCTTTCGATATTTCGTTTGTCCCCTAAGGCTTGTTTTAAACTTTGACCTAAAGCTATAGCTACGTCTTCAACCATATGGTGCTGATCGATATGCAAATCACCAATAGCCTTTAAATTTAAGTTTAAGTTTCCGTGACGAGCGAGTTGTTCTAACATGTGATCGAAAAAACCAATGCCCGTTGCTATTTTGATTTCATTTTGTCCATCAAGGCTTAAATCAATTTTAATATCAGTTTCTTTAGTTTTACGATGTAAGCTAGATTTTCGAGGTTGATTTAAAATTTCATCACAAATTTGCTTCCAACCCATATTTCCTGAGATTAAAAAGGACTTTATTCCCATATTTTCGCCGAGCTGAACATCTGTGATTCTGTCACCTATGACATATGAGTTAGCCCTGTCCATGTCATTACTGCTTAAATATTTTTTTAACATCTGCGTCTTGGGTTTACGGCATAAACAATTATCTTCAGTTGTGTGCGGACAAATTAAAATTTCGTCGAAATAAATACCTTGAGAATTAAGTATGTTTAATAAAAGTCTTTGAATAAGATCAAATTTATCTTGCGGATTTTTTTCGGTTCCCAAGGCATCTTGATTTGTAACCATCACAAACTTAAAGCCCGCATTGGAAAGGGAAATCAAACTTGATATCACATTTGGTAGGAGTTCGAACTTTTCCAAAGAATCAATTTGAAATTCTTCGGGCTCTTTGATCAGAGTGCCATCACGGTCGATAAACAGAATTTTAGTCATGGTTATATCTCCACCAAACATTGTAAAAGCTTATTATTTTCATCCTCAGACCCTACGGTGATACGGATGCAGTTTGAGATTGCACTTGATCTATCTCGAATCACAATATTCTGATTTAAAGTCTTATTCATGACTTGTTCTGTGTTTTTAAATTCGACAAGTAAAAAATTAGTTGCAGACATAAAAACATTTTTAACACAGCTTAAAGATAGAAGTTCGTTTTTAAGATTTTCCCTCATCATCACGATTTCATTCACCCGATCTTTCATCAGTGAAAAATTAAAATCACTTAAAGCTTCTAAAGCAAACTTACTCACAGCTGTAGGAATTGGGTAAGGAGCAATGACTTTTTTTAACACTTCGACCAGTTCTGGGTTTGCAATTAAACATCCCAGCCTTAACCCAGCAAGACCCCAGGATTTGGATAATGTCCGTAAAATCACTAGTTGGGGATGGTTTAAATCTTTGAAGTTTACCGGCTCTGCGGTAAACTCAATGTAAGCCTGATCTAGAACTAAAAGTGTATTCGAAGGAAGAAGCTCAAGACACCTTTCAATTTCTACTTTAGAAAATAGAGTTCCCGTTGGGTTGTTCGGATTACAGATGTAAAAAATTTTTACTTTTTTGTCTTTTAAGGTTTTTGAGATCTTATTGTAATCCATGCGCCATTTCTGATCCTCAAAAATTAAAGGCACATCGAGGGTGATCCCATTTTGAATGTTATTGGAAACTTGATACATCCCGTACGTTGGTGACTGAATTAAAATACTATCTTGGTCGGGCTCTATCACAGATCTAGTCAGTATATCTATGGCTTCGTCCGAACCTCGAGTGATTAAAATATTTTTAACATCCACATCGTAAATTTTTGAAAATCTTTTCAGCAAAGCATCTGGTTGTGGTGACGGGTAGCGATTCAATTCCGATTCCCACGGTAAAGCATTAAATAATTCCGGCGCTTGAAAATTCTCATTGGCATCTAAATAGATTTTTTGTTCACTCGTTTGAAAGCTTGAACTTTCTGGAGTTAAAGCATTTAGATTTTTAGTTAAGGATCTAGCCGAGCTATAAGCTTTTAACTTTAAGATCGAAGGTCTGATGATTTGATTTAGATCTAACATCAAGCCTCCGTCTTTTCTGAAGCGATATACTGAAGCCTTAAGGTGACCGCCTGTTTGTGAGCGTAAAGACCTTCTGCTTCAGCTAAAACTTCAACGGCTGGTCCTAAGTTTTTAAGACCTTCTTTAGACAATTCTTGGAAAGAAATAGATTTCGTAAAGCTATCTAAGCTTACGCCACTAAAAGCTCTGGCAAATCCATAAGTGGGAAGAACGTGATTTGTTCCGCTTGAATAATCTCCAACAGATTCTGGGCTCCATGGTCCTAAAAATACACTTCCTGCATGTTTAATTTTGGCTTTTACGAAATCTAAATCCTCGACTTGGACAATCAAATGTTCTGGTGCATACAAATTAGAAACTTCAACAGACGTTTTTAAATTTTCAGTTAAAATTCCTCGGCTAGATTTTAAAGCTTCAAGTGCAATTTGTTTTCTTGGATTTAATTCGAATTGAATTGCAATTTGCTTTTCGACTTCATCTAACACATTTTTTGAAGTGGTGATTAAAATCACCTGAGACGAAGGATCGTGTTCGGCCTGTGACAACAAGTCAGAGGCGACAAATACAGGGTTTGCATTTTCATCCGCAATCACTAAAACTTCAGATGGACCAGCGGGCAAATCAATTGCGGCGCCTTCGGGGTCAAAACCTACTTGCATTTTACATTCTGTGACCCAAGCATTTCCAGGGCCAAAAATTTTATCGACCTTCGTCACGGACTCTGTTCCATACGCCAGTGCCGCTATAGCCTGAGCTCCACCGGATTTAAAAATATTCTTTATATTTAAAAGCTTTGCTGCGGCTAAAACTACCGGATGAACTTCTCCATTTTTTTGCGGGGGCGTGATCAAAACGATCTCTTCACACCCGGCTAATAAAGCAGGAATTCCAAGCATCATCAGTGTTGATGGCAAAGGTGCTGATCCGCCTGGAATATATAGACCCACTTTTTCAATGGGATAAGTTTTTTTTTCGCAAACTACACCTGACATTGTTTCAACTTTTAAGTCTTCTTTTTTTTGTAAGCTGTGAAACTTCGAAATGTTTTGAATTGAAGTTTTTAACGCTTCAATAATATCTGACGGTGTATCCTTAAACGCTTGTTCAATCTCGGCGTCTGTTACTTTTAATTGCTTTAATTCAACGCCGTCATAAAGACGTGCAAAGTTGATTAAAGCCTTATCACCTTCATTTTTGATTTTAGTGATGATGTCAGAAACTTTTTCTTTCAGCTCTAAGTTTTGAGAACTTTTAGGACGCTTTAAGACGTTTATACGTTCCTCAGTTCCAGATGATTCCCAATCTATAAATTTTAAAAATGGACGGATCATGAGATCACCTTTTCTATGGGCAAAACTAAAATTGAATTTGCTCCGGCTTTTTTTAATTTCTCGATGGTTTCCCAAAAAACATCTTCACTAGCCACTGCGTGGATGGCGACTTTTTTACCGTCAGTTCCTAAGGGGACAACGGAAGGTTCTTCCATACCTGGTAAGATATCGAAAATTTCTTCGAGTGCTGATTTTGGCGCGTTCATCATAATGTATTTTGATTTTCCTGCAGTCATCACACCGTGAATGCGCTGGAGAAGTCTTTCTAAGAGAACGGTTTTTTCAAGTCCGATGGGTTTACCTGTTCTGACTAAGCACGCTTCGCTTTCAAACAGAGTTTCGACTTCTTTAAGCCGATTAGATTTTAAGGTGCTTCCCGTGGATACCAAGTCACAAATCACGTCTGACAGTTCTAAGACGGGTGCTATTTCTACAGATCCGCCAAGCTCTACGATACTTGCCGTGACATTATTTTTGTTTAAGAAATTTTGTAAACTTGCAGGATAGGACGTTGCGATCTTTAATCCTTCTAAGGATTTTGGATTTTCGTACTTAACAGATGAAGGTGTGGCGATGGAAAGACGGCAGTAGCCAAAGCTTAATCGGCTAAGAATTTCAACAGAACCAGGATTTGAATCTTTGGCAAAAAAAACTTTTTCGTTTAACACGTTTTCGCCAACAATTCCTAAATCACAAACTCCATCGGCCACGTAACCTGGAATGTCATCGTCACGCACTAACATCAAATCAATAGGGAAGTTTGCAGAAAACTGCAGAAGTTGATTTTTATGAAGTTCAAAATCAAGTCCACACTTCATAAATAAAGACATAGACTTCTCTGCAAGGCGACCGGATTTTTGGATGGCTATACGTAAACGTTGATCAGAGCTTTGATTTTTCATTATAATTCACCTTTTATATATTTTCTTTTAAGTTTAGAGATAAAGGTTCTAGGTCATTTATTTCGGCTTTTGTGGGAGCTTTAGTCTTTGCCGCAGATTTTTCGGTCCGGTCTAAGATTAATTTATAACCTCCGGCTCCGAAACTTAAACATCTAGCGACTCGGGTTATGGTCGCTGTACTGACTCCAGTTTTTTCGTAGATCTCGCGGTAGGGCAGGCCAAGTCTTATCATTTTAACCGCTTTCCAACGGTCGGCCATTGCTGAAAGTTCAGTCGGAGTGCAGAGATCTGTTAGGAATATCTTCACTTCGTCTTCGGTGCGCAATTTAGAAATCACGCTATATAATTCAGTTATGTCTTTGTTTTTATTCATTATTTTCACAATTTAATCGTTACGGGTTTATTGATAACAACTTTGTATCAATGTATTAGCATGTTAGTACAATATTACAAAGCTTAGATTACTATTGTGTAATTATTTTAAGAATTTAATAAAAAAACCCAGTTTTAGACTTGGCAAATCCAAGTCTAAAACTGGGTTTTT
>JANODG010000096.1:0-20761 GCA_031412575.1 Bdellovibrionales bacterium | reverse complement strand
ATTAAAAGCCCCAATAACAACCATGATGCATAGGATGAAGAAGATAATAACTTTCTCGATTTTGATGGCTTCGAATAAACTTAAGTTTGTGTCTTTCCATGTCTGCGAACTGTAAGGCAAGTTTTTATCAATGATTTCACTTTGAGTGGTCAAAGCTAATTTAGGATCTTTAAATTTTAATCTTAAACCCGAAGATGCAGTCTCTGTGAATTCAAAAAGTTGTCTTGCGTTTTGAATTTCCGTAAGAACATATCGATTGTTGTATTCATACTTTCCTAAATCTAAAAAACCTAAAACTTTAAAGTTCTTCACCGTTCGACGAATACCAAATGTGAAATCAGAAAAAGGAACAACAATATTTATTTTATCGCCTACTTTTAAGTTAAATTGCTCCTGTAAACCCTTACCCAAGTATACACCAGGATCTTCAAATGCTTTTTTTAGATCTAAAACGCCCGACGTCACCCTTTGATCCATACCGGAAACTTTTTTGTAGGTTCTGTGATCTAAACCCTCAACCAAGACCCCTTGAATTTTTCCTCGACTGACGATTAAAGCTTCTTTTTGAACGTAGGGTGAATATTGAAAATCCTTTTGTGTTAAGTTTTTTTTTCAATTCTAGTACTTCTTCATCAGAATTATAAATTGGGATTGGTGATTTCGAAATCAAGATGTGTCCTACAACATCAAAGACCGATGACTTCAGTGCCTTTTCATAACCGCTCACTAAGGCCATCACGGTGATTAAAGTCGCAATTCCTAAACTTAAACTGATCAAAGATAATAAGGTCGATAAGTTAAACAAACCCTTTGATGTTTTTAAAGTTCGAAACGCGTACCAAAATATCATGATTGTGTACCAATGGCTTTTAAGTACGACTGAACAAAGTCTTGTAAGTCTCCATCTAAAACCTTTTCGGCTTGAGAGGATTCGTGACCTGTGCGGTGATCTTTGACCATTTTGTAGGGATGTAAAACATAAGATCGAATTTGACTGCCCCATTCGTTTAATTTTTTTTCCGAATTTTGCTTATCTTTTTCTTCCTGACGTTTTTTTACTTCTAAATCGTATAAAGCCGCTTTCATCATCTTCATGGCTTTTTCACGGTTGGCAATCTGGGATCTTTCCTTCTGACATTGAACCACAATGCCTGTCGGTATGTGAGTCATTCTTACAGCAGAATCGGTTCGGTTGACGTGCTGTCCCCCGGCTCCACTAGCTCTATAAGTATCAATTCTTAAATCCGAATCATTCACTTCAACTTCTATATCATCATCCACTTCCGGCCAAACAAACACAGAAGCAAAACTTGTGTGCCGTCTAGCATTCGAATCGAAAGGACTTATTCGTACAAGCCTATGTACGCCAGTTTCAGATTTTAATAAGCCATAGGCGTATGGGCCTTCCACTGAAATTGTGACAGATTTAATTCCGGCCTCTTCACCATCAGTCATTTCCATCACCTCGACTTTAAAGTCTTCGGCTTCAGAAAATCTTGTATACATTCTTAAAAGCGCATGAGCCCAATCACATGATTCGGTTCCACCTGCCCCAGAATTTATAGATATAAATGCGGAATTAGAATCCATTTCGCCGCTTAATAACTTCTGAGTTTCTAATTTATCTAAAACAGCTTCTAAGTCAGATACTTCTTTTTTAACTTCAGAAAAAGTAGCTTCATCATCTTCTTCTTGGCTCATCTCTAACAAAACAAGGGCATCTTCTGAACGTTTAGAGATTTGATCAAACTCATTGATGGTTTTTTGAAGGGCAGAAATATCTCTGTTTACTTTTTGAAGCAAATCAGGGTCATTCCAAACCTTGGGACTTTCTGATTTTTCTTTTAAATCCTTTAAAGACTTTCGTTTCTTTTCGATGTCAAAGAAACCCCCGAAGCTCGTCCACCTTTAGCTGTATGTTTTCAAGAGCTTTTAGTTTTTCTGAATATTCGGTACTTAAACTCAAGATAAAGCTCCTTTTTAAAATAAAGTCTAAATATTTTAGCATGGAAGCCTTCAGGATGGTGCTACTTGACCCGCCGCGGTTATAACCTCTGACAAATAACCTATTTTTCTGATCGATTAAAATCAAAAAAATCCCTATAGAGTTTAGTTCGTTGTGAATAATTTTCAGCGAAAATCGACGCTAAGAAATTAAAGTCAATTTTTGATCATCGATGGACTATATTATCCAAATGTTAAATTTGAGAATAAAAAATGTGGTTAGAAAATTTGTTCTATTTAACTTTCTATTTACCTTAGTTTTTCTTTTGTTCACAGAGGTTTTTGCAAATCAATGCCTCGATTATTTAATCCAGAGTCCCGACAACGAACTTATTCTTGTGCTAGATACTTATAAAATTATGGATCAAGATCTATTTGGTCAAAATCGTTTAGCAATATCTTACGTGAGCTTAGCTTCAGAAAAAAAACTTTTAGAACATTCCGACCCAAGATTAAAGGATGAACAGCTTATTGTTGCAGGCGGCGGACTTTGTGGACCTATTTGCCTGACAAACATTTTCTTGTCAAAAAAACGCATGAATAAAAGCGGATCTTTTAGGTATTGGTTTAACTATACCCAAGATTTGGTGCGTGATATTTTAGACAATTACATGTGGCATACGGCAGCTGTTTTAAAGGAAGAACTTCATGACCCTAGGATGGGAACGTTTCTTCAACGTTATTTGGACGGTGACAACATTGTGCTGGAAAACTTGGGTCTCAGGTCTGAACCTATCGACTTAAAAGATTATAATTATAATTTTGATTTTCTAAAAACTAATGACGCTGTCCTTATGGTCAATGTTAAATTTAGATCCACAAATGTTTCACCTGAAACTGGTCATGCTGTTATTATTTTAGGTGTGGATACTAAATCCAAAAAACTACTTGTCAGTGATCCAAACCATCCCAATGAAATATTAATGACACCTTACAAAGTCGAAAATAACGAATTTATATTTTACCTTTGGAACGAAAATTATGTGAGTGAGGGCGACACATCTTCTGTAGTCTTACAGTCAGCCTTTTACATCACTGAAGAATAAACATCAGCTTACTTTTGGACCATCGGAAATTTGATTAAAAACTCGATCTTGCAACTTCAACATTCGATCTGAATCTTCATCCAACTCATGATCGTAACCCAATAAGTGTAACACCCCATGAATCAGCATATACAAATACTCATACTTCTGTGGCCAATTGTTCATAAGGGCTTGTTCGACTATAATTTCCGGACAAAGAATCAATTCTCCTAAAAGGCTTGGATCTAAGGAATTAAAACTCAAAATATCCGTTGGCTTATTTTTATTTCTAAAATTTTTGTTCAAGCCTTGAATCTGTTTTGCAGAGGTAAAAACAAGAGTTAAATCTAATTTTTTCTGTTTTGTTAATAGTATTTTTTTTTGAGATAAATTCTTATAAATTAAGGGAAGTATTTTTAAAATATAACTTTTTGGAATCTTAATTTTTTTCTGCTGGTTGATAATCAGAAAACTCATGCATTAGCCGACTTATCGATAACTTTCTTTTGAGTGTCAGCCTCTTTGTAGTCCACACGGTGATGGTACACACCCAAGATCGTTCTATAGAAAGATTTTTTAATCATTGTTAATTCAACGAAGTTCAAATCACATTCGTCCAACTGGCTATCCATGATTTTCTTTTCAATCATATTTTCTACAAGATGGCCAAGCTTAGGTGGGTTTGGATCTTCCATAGACCTTGCGGCAGCTTCAATGCTGTCTGCTAACATTAAAATCGCTGATTCTTTGAATTGCGGTTTTGGTCCTGCGTATCTAAACTGTTCTTCTTTAACATCGTCTGGGTTTTCAGCTAATTTTTTAGCGCGGTTGTAAAAGTAAGACACCAAAGTCGTACCGTGATGCTGTTTGATTCCATCGATAATTTCTTGACCAAGTTTGGCTTTGATGGCCATTTCAACGCCGTCTTTAACGTGGGCCATAATGATGGTTTTACTTAAGTTCGGCGAAATGTGATCGTGAGGATTTTCCCCCTGTCTTTGGTTTTCAATAAAGTACGTCGGATGCTCTAATTTTCCTATGTCATGAAAGTATCCCATCACTTTATTCATTAGAGCATCAGCCCCGACTTCTCTGGCCGCCGCTTCACACATACTGCCAACCACCATCGAGTGATGATAGGTTCCTGGAGCTTTTACCATCATTTCACGAATGATAGGGTGATTCATGCTCGCCAAGTCTAATAATTTTAAATCTGTTGAAAATTCAAATGCAGATTCAATAATCGGGACTAAAATAAATGTAAGCACTGAACTTAGTGCTGATCCCACAAAAGAAGCTCCGAATAATAATAACCAAGACTCAACAGAGGTCAGTGCTTCTGGTTCGTTAACGAATAAAAATATAATACTCGCCACAAAAGCGACCGCTCCAGAGTATGAAGCCGAGATATAAACATCGTTTCTTTTTTCACAGTTATAAATAGTTCTGATCGCTGCAAAACTTGAAACACTTATAATCACAAAAGTTGGAAAATCTTGATCATTCAAAAATGCAAACGCAACTGACGTGAACATCGTGAACATGAACAGTAAATAAGGAGAACGCGTAATTAATCCCGAAATGATGATCGGAGCCACAAAGGGCGAAGCGAGTAACAGAACTTCTTGTGGGTAATTCCCAAACTTTTCAGCCAATGAGGCTTCAAATACAAATAGAAATATTTTCCAAAAAGCTAGACAGATGATCGCGACTAAAAATAGGATATTTGTTCTGTAATCTAAATTACGCTCGATGGCTTTAAACGCCCCAATTAAATTGGCAGCAATCACAATAAATAACAAAAACAAGAATGCTACTGTGACGGGAACAAAGCCCCTTTTACTTTCGTATTGAATTTTTCGAATATGATTCACAATCTTTACATCCGCAAGACTGACTATGGATCCCGATGTGATGATCGTCTGATTCTTCTTTATTGAAATAGTAGCCGGTAGAATTTCATCAACTGCGACTTTTCTACGCTTCTCCGTAAGCTCACCATCGTACACAACGTTCGGCCTTAAAAGATCAAATGCTAAATCTAAAACTTTCTTTTGATTAATTTTTGATAAATTATTTAACCGCATCGGTACGTCTTCTTTAAGAACACTTCTGCGGTAAATGTCTTTCATCGAATCCACAGGAATTTTAGTCTCGTCCATGCGATCTTTGTAAGTATTAAGTAAGGTGACGAACCTTTGATTGGGTAGAATGTGTCTTTCAGGACTATCCGCTAAAAACTGACTTGACCAATTTTCTATAACCGCACGAAGAGTGCTGTCCACGTCAGGGCTAAATCTACTTTCTAAAAGCCACTCAAAGGTACGATCAGAAATTTTTTGTCCTAAGCTTTTTTCGAAATCTTCTTTATTAAGTAATGCCTTATTTTTTACAGATAAAGATAAACGTCTGAATTTTAAAAACGTTGTGTAAATTTGATCTAACTGCATATCCACATCAAGCGGAATATATTTAAAAACAGACAACACATTCTTACGTGCAATTTCTTTTTTTGAATCTGTCGTTAAAACGTCGACCATGGTGAAGTTCATTGGCGACTTGATATCAACAGTCGCAATGTCCCCTTCGTTCACATTATTTTGATAATCAAATTTGGCAAAAAGTAGGAATGAAAAACACAAAGAGAAGATCGCCCAAATACCAAGGTTTTTTAACGAAAACTTTCGATCTACATAAACTAAAAAGCTAAAAAAATAAGAGTTTCTTAATTCAAGTTTATTGACCCAATCTTCAAATGTTCGGGTTTCATCAATAGATTGATAAAGCTTACGTGATGCTGGCTTTGAATCTTTTTGATTTTTGTTTTTCATGTCCTATTGATATCGGCCTAAATAGCTAGGAAATCAAGAATTTCGCGTATTTAATGATCAATATCGATGCAAAATACCTTAAATAGAAATGAACAAAACTTTTGTGCCATAATTGAAATTTTTTAGACTCTAAAACAGGATTAAAGTATAAGTTTTTATGACAAAAGATCCCTTAAAAACTTCCTATAACATCGGCATAAATGATCGCACAACTTTTGACTGGCCGGACGTTGGCTCTGTGTTGACAAAGGTAGAGGAAGAAATCCAAGAACTTAAAGAGAGTTTAACATTATCTAGGTTAGACCAAGCCCATGAACTTGGGGATGTTTTATTTACATTGGTGCAAGTGGCACGTCATTTAAACCTTGATCCTGGTTTAACTTTAGAAATTGCGAATCAAAGATATTTAGATCGAATGAATGAAATGAAAAAACAAATTCAAGCGGACAATTTAAAATTCGAAAAGCTTAGTCTTGAAGAATTAGATTTGTATTGGAGAAAAGCAAAACTAATTTTAAAAGAAAAAGAACACGAACTTTTAAGTCAAAATTTTTGATATCGTCGGTAGAAGTTAATACGCCAGCATGATATAAATATTTATTGCTTTTTTACAATTAAGAAATCATGCGGAATAGCATCATTCATAAGTGTGACAGATAACAGTTACGAGGCCGCTGAAACTTTATTTGACTAATGCACTTATTGCATTTTGATAAGGCGAAATTAAAAGCTTATCAGAAGTATTTCGCATCCAATTCACGATAGGATTCAACAGTAAACGTCGACATTTTCAACGTTTTAATATCTATCTCTTTTAGTTTAATTTTTTCCAAACCCCTTTGATAAAAATCTTCTTGATTTAAATTTTCTCTCACGGGCACATGCGGTAGCTGCACTGACCCTAAGTTCTCAGAGAGCATAAGTATTAAACCATGTTTGCCTATTTCAATTTCATTGATTGAACTAATATTTTCAATTTGATTCACCAAATAAATTTCTATCTTTGTCAAAATTGCTTTAGAAGATAAACTGTTTAATATTGCGTTGATACCTAAACTTCCTGCGTGAAGAGCGTTCAATATTAAAATTCTTTGAGGGAAAACAAATCCGCGACATTCAAGAACTTTATCGTTTTGATCAAGCCACGCGACAAAAACGCCCTTTTTGCTTATTAGTAGAGGATTTAAATCTTGAGCGCCTAACGTAAGCGATCTCACTAGTTTGGAATCAAGACAAATTTCATCCCATTTCAAAGATAAATTCCTAATTAAATTAAATAGAAAAAAATAATCGTTTTTATCTAGAGAATCTTCTATTTTTGTAATTCGTCTACCCTCCAAGAATAAAAAATTTCTTTGTGAGTATGGTTTCCAATTGACACCATTTCAAATTGGGAATGCAACTGGCCATCCATATGTTCATAGAATTTAATTGTTTTATTCTCCTCCAAAACTCCAAGATAAAATGAATTCTTATTTAAAGATCGCACAAAATTTGCAGCCTCGAGGAAAAGTGTTTTACCTAGGCCTTTATTTTGAAATTTTTTAAGCACATATATCGCTTGAATCTCATAATCAAATTGATCACGAAACAATCTCGCCGGGCTAACAGCACAAAACCCTATAATTTTTTTCGACTTTACTAGTTTTAAAATTAATAAGATCTGGTCTTGGTTATAATTTGGGCTTTCAATATACTGCTCCCAGTTTGCAGTCCTTTTTGAAATGGATAATGAAGCCAAATACGCGGAGTCCATTATGCCTTCATATGTTTCTTGCCAAGACGATATGTGAACACTTGCAACGTCTCGAGCTTCCGACTTTATACCTCTATCTATTCGAAATTCTTGATTTATAGACAATTTTTGTCCTCTTTCTAAAAAAAAACACTTTGAATAAGCACATATATCAGAATGTATAATATTAATATATATAATATAGATTTAGAGACGAAAAACCAAACTTTAGGAGAAAATATGAGTTTAATCAAAAAACAAACATCTGCAGTTATAGCGAATTTAAGTGTTGCATTGGGTCTAGTTGGTTTAAACCAAACTGCATTTTCATTCGAGAATACAAGTGCAGCTCTCGATCATGCTGGAATTGAAGCCGTGCGAGAAGATGGATCTATAGTAATAAAAACATACAACATTGTTGATCTATCTGCAGCCGCAAGTCTCGATGGGTTAGCGATTAAAGTAGTTGGTCCCAATATGGACGTAGAAGACGAGATAATTATACAAATTTTACCTAGTGCGGATTTAGGCCAGATAACTCTTCCTGATGGACTTATTTTAGATGAGTCTGTGATGGATCAGCTTTCAGCAGGTGGAGTTTTGTTACAATCTGACAATTAAAAGTTTATTGATATGAAAAAATTTTTTTGGGATCCCCACCTTCAACTATTTCCACCAGTTCTAGCCGGGATCGAGGGTAAATGGTTATTGGTCGACTCGAAGCAGAATTTAAGTTGGCAATTCGACGAGGTGTCTGCCCTAGTACTTGCTGCATTGTTCAAACCCATGACTATTGAGCAGTGGTATAAATCTATATTATTTATAATGAAATTGAATACAGCTGATTTCAAAACACTTTACGAATTATTTATTTCAAAAGGTTTTGTAAAAAGAGTATCTTTAAAAAAAACAATTTTTGAAGAGTGGGCTTCAATGGGCTTAAGCGCAACAGCCCATTATCACTTTTTGACCTGGGATAGTAAATTTTTAGACTATAGCATCTCAGGCACTGGCCGAGAAGAAGCAATAGAGGTAATGAAGAATTACACCCGAATACAACCAGATATTCAAAGGTATAAAGTTACAAGCAACCCAAAAAACACAATAGATTTGCCAAAGATTAAAAAAATTCGCCAAGAATGTCTTGTAAATTACGAGTCCCACGAAGGCCTTTTGAAGCAGTATGCTGCTTTAGTTTTCGGAATTATTAGTACCAAAAAAACGCCATGGTTAGGGGAGGATATTTTATTGAAAACTAGCCCCTCTGGTGGTGGAAGACATCCTACCGAAGGATACATGATCTTGCCTGATTTAAACAATTATAAAGTCTTTCATATTAATGTTGGGGCACATACACTTGATGAGATTAATTTTGAAACTAATTTAGACTGGGACAAAATTTTTCACTCGTGGGGAATACTTAAAGAGAAACTTGTAGGTATGTTTATTTTTTCTTCAAAGTGGGAGCGCAACAGATACAGGTATCGTGAACCTAGGACATTTAGAAGCGTTCATATGGATGTCGGACATATGCTTGGTACATTGAGCAAGCTTTGTGGCATATCTGACTTAAACTTAAATATTGTACTTGAAGATATTGAAATTTTTGAAAAAGCATTAGGAATTGACCCTTTCGACGAATCGGTGCAAGCAATCGGGGCGATAATAAATGATACATGATAAATACTGGTTTTTATCTACTGAAGACAGCAAGATGCAGAACACAGTTATAGGTTATGAAACTAAAGATATAACAATTCCAAATATAGTAAGTAATATGCGCGAAGTTCACCATCTTTCAGTTCAGCACGCGAATAAATTTATAGATGATTGGTGCGAAAAGGGATGGCGTGATTCACTAGCTTTTTTTGACCGCTCTCGAAGGGTGAAGGCTGGCGTTGGCAGAATTATCATAAAACCTGAAAAAATCCATAGTAATTTATTGGAATTAATAAAGAGTCGGCGCTCGATTAGAAAATTTGGTGGCGCAACGATTAGTAAAAATGATTGGAAAGATTTTTTAGAACTAATCAAAGAACCCTTATTAAAAGATTTTAAAAAATTTTTTTCGTATTACTTAGTGGTTTATAAGGTTCAAGGTTTAGAAAAAGGCGTTTATGAAATATCAGGCACCGACATTAATGTTGTACGGTCTGGAGACTTTACACAAGAAACTATTGATATTTTGAATGGAATGGAGACTTCCAGAAATGGTGTGTTTACAATGTTCCTAGTTGTAGATATTGGACAACTTTTGCTCGCATACAAGTCGGACTCCATTCTCCGAAAAATGTATTTAATTTCTGGCATTATTTGCCAGGATATCATGACTAAAGCAAGGACTTTGCGATTAGAAAGCTTAGTATCACCAGCTATAAATGACTCTATGGCATGCTCGTTATTAAAAATTCCTAATTACTCAAAGCAGGCAGTATATTCTATTGCGTTTGGCCACAAAAATAAGGAGTAAAATTGTTTGTTTTTCAGATTCAAGCTAGTTTTGAATACAATCAAACGGAAAGTAGGTTTGAGTTATACTCAACAACTTTAAATAAAAGAATCGATTTTTCTGGTGTTAAAGTTGAAGTTGTGGCTTCAATAGTCAACCAACTTACAAATGGAATTTTCGCCCAAAGCACCGAACAAGCAATCTACGTATTATCTACAGACACTGGTGTTGCAAAAGCAGACGTGCAAAAAATTTTTAAAGTTTTGGAAGACTTAGGTGCTATTGTAAGAGGTATCTCAACACCTTCTTCCAAAGTCGAAGACAAACCGTTTGACAGACAAATTCGATTTTTTAATTCGTTTGAGAATGATCTAATTTCAGGAGCAGATTATCAAAAAAGGTTATCGCAAAAATCTATTGTAATCGTAGGTTTAGGTGGTTACGGCACATGGCTTTCATTATTTGCAATGCGAATGGGTATTGGTACGGTTATTGGCGTGGACTTTGACGTTGTAGATGCTAGCAATCTCGATAGGCAAATACTTTACAAAATGAGTGATGTTGGCAGACTTAAAGTTGAGGCTGCCGCAGAAAATTTAGCTGGCATTAACAAGGTTTCTAGTTTTATACCAATCAATAAAAAAATTGAAAAAACACAAGATTTAGTTCCAATAATAGAAAATGTGGATCTGGTGCTAAATCCGTTTAGCTACTATAGAAAAAATGTGGTTCAAATATATCCTGGAGTATCGATTGCTGAGGCATGCGCGAGTGTAAAAGTTCCTCTTCTCAGTCTCGGCGGTAACATCGTTGGGCCTCTTACGGTAAATAGTTCTTCAGCTTGTTATATGTGTGCTGTTGAATACCTACAGCAAACCATGGGAATTGATCATCATAAAAGAAATATGAAAGCTGCAAAAAGAGCGTTTGCTCCTATACTAGCAAATACATGTTCTATAGCAGCTTTTGAAGCAGCTTGTTTTTTAGGTGGGTTTAGAAAACCCATAACCATTAACACGCTAATACAAACCGATTGGTTTTCAAATAATAGTTCAAAGATTATTAGTATAAGCCAAGCGAAATCATGCCTGAATCACGGTAGCCGATCAAATGAACAATCATGACATTAATTTCTATTTTTTAAACTTTATGTCAGTTAGGAAAATTTCGAAAATTATAATACAGCCTATGTAAAATCAAATTTTAATTCAAATTCTCAATTTAAAAAAATTGCTATCAACAAAACATTTACTTAATTTTGAAGATTTCTAAAATTAAACTTTTTTTATTTAACTAAATTAATTCCTATGACGACGACAAAGCGGCGTAAAAACCCACCAATTAGAAATTATAAAATTACTAAGAAATCATCATTTAATATAAAACATTTTTAACGTGATGAGAATAAAGCCTTGGCATTAGCAACTTTAAGCGATCAAGCCAGTTCGGTGTATCTTGCGATATATCGGCAGAGGTTTTTAATTTTTCTTAAATCTTGGCTATTCAAAGCCACACCGACATTAATTGATGTTCTAAGTTGTTGGCTAGAAACTTTAAACTTAATCTTATGATCAGGTTTTAGAAAACGTTTTAATTAATTAAAGCTGTATCTATTTTTTTATCCTCTTTATTATCGAATTGATCACTTTAGTTTGTTCAAAATGATTAATGTAAGCTAAGAAAAAATAGACAATCACAGACGCTAAAACGCCAATCAACAAATACATATTTTTAATCAATAAACTAGTTTCTGAAGACCAAAAATATTGTGTGGCGATACAAATTATTACAGTGGATATGTTTAGTAAAACCAAAGCCGGAATAGGCCTAAATAATCGTAGTAAACTTAGTTTTGTTACATAGAATTGAAAAGCCACAAACGTAATTATCAATGCAATGGTCGAAGATATCACGGTAGATAACACTAATCCTTGTAAACCATATTCACCCATTAAATATGGAGCTAAGAAGAAATGAATTAAAATAATTAAACACGACGCCAAAGCTGGATAAAGCGTATTTTTAACAGCGTAAAATCCCTGAAGCATTAGTTTTGATGTGCCATTGATTAAAAGAGTAAACGCATAAACTTGAACAATACTTGCTGTGATTTGTAAACTTTGTTGATTCAAATTTTTAGTTGCAAAAAGTAGCGTTACCAAAGGCTCTGCCAAAAACCATAAACCAATGGCTGATGGGATCGCCAAAAAATAATAAGTTTCAGTTGTTTCTAAAATTTGATCTCTGAAAGATGTTTGATCATCTTTAGCCCAATAAGAAGTAAGTCTTGGCAGAAGGGCTGCCCCCAAACTGATTGCCAATATAGATTGTGGAAGCTCTAACAATCGATCCGCTAGATATAAGTAAGTGATTGACCCGGCTTCTAAGGAACTTGCAAATCCAAGATTTAAAACGCCTAGAAATTGAATGGCCCCTATTCCCATTATGCTTGGCACCGCTCGTTTTATGACTTTCAAAAAATTTGGATCAAAGAATAAAAAGTTTGGCTTAGGTATTATTTTTAATCTGTAGGATTTAAAAATTAAAATTAAGGCCTGCCCAACTCCACCAAAAATAACAGCGATTGGTAAACTTATCCCTTCAAAATCATAAAACTCAGGTCTTGTTATTATAACTATAATTACGATCAAATTATAAAACGCAGGTGCAAGTCCTGGGAAAAAAAACTCATCGTGAGAATTTAGTAAAGACATAAAAAAAGCAAACTGACTGACTAAAAATAAATACGAAAACATAATTTGAGAAAACAACAAAGTTGATTCGTACTTCATCGGCACTAAACTTATTTTTTCGACATCAATAATATAAGGCAGAAAATCCACCATATAAAACACACCCAGCGCTGATATAGTGGCGCTCAGTAAAGACAAAAAGGTCCAAACTGTTCCAGCTAATTGTTTTTCACCTTGGTTTTTTTCTTTAAGCTCAATATAAGCAGGTAAAAAAGAAACGGACAGTGCGCCCTCGCCTAAAAGAACTCTAAAAAAGTTAGGAAGTCTGTAAGCTGCATAAAAAGCATCGGCCACTTGAACATCAAAAAATTGCACTACTAAACGATCGCGGATAAATCCTAAAACTCTGCTTATTAAAGTGCCTAAAGACATCAACCCCGCAAGCTTAGAGACTGAAGCTTTAGACTTACTTAGGTTCGAATTTAAGGATGAAGTTTTTGAATTCTCATCCTTATCTGACGCTTTATTTGACATTAAGAGATCCCCTAAACACCTGATTTAACTTAAATTTCCAAAAACAAAGCGTAAATTCCAAAGTATCTAAAAATAAACGGCCGGAATATCAAAGGCTTTAATTCATGTCTATTGCGTCTCACCTACAGCTATGATAATAAAATGAACTTCGGTTTAGATATAGGTTTGTTAGCGTATACTGGACCTTTGATTTCGTGCAATTAAAAGAATTAGAAGAACTTGAGGCAAAAGGAATATATCAATGGCAAATCATAAGTCAGCAGCAAAACGTGCAAGACAAACTATAAAAAAGAACGCAACAAACAGCCGTACAAAAGCTGGTGTTCGTACCATCGAAAAGAAAGTTAGAGTTGCAGTGAGTGCAGGCGATAAAGAAACAGCATTAAAATCATTAGTTACATTTTCTAGCAGAATGGATAAAGCAGCTAAAAAAGGTGTTTTTCATAAAAACACTGCTTCAAGAAAAGTTTCAAGACTTTCTTCATTAATTAATACTCTAAATTAATTTTTCTCTGACTGAAGGCTGCTTCTTGCAGTCTTCTAAATTTCCCTAAACAAATATATTGGCTAAAACAATTCTTTAAAACGAAGATGCAGGTTCATGCACTTAAAAGTTCCACTTAATACTTTAAAATTTTAGATAGATCTTAATTCTTTCGAATGAGTCATTTGCGACAAAGCGCATGTTTGTATTACGAAGTTTTCAAGCCAAATTTTAGATGAAATTGGTGAAGTCTTTAAAGCTTTGTCTGTATCAAGCAAAAGATTAAAAACAATATTCATTTTTTCCAAGGTCCACTTTCGACTCTGTTGAACATATTGTTCTATAAAGAAAGGGGAAACTCCAACTTTTGTGCTCAGTTGTTTTTGAGAAACTCCAACTTGAGAAAACTCTAAAATCTTTTTTAAGATGCGCATATGGCGGCTGATTAATGCAACGACGCCTACTTCATTTTGACCTTGGTTCAACAAATCATTTAAAAGTTGCAGAGACAAAGATTTATTTCCTAAAGCAACAGATGCTGTCAAATCAAAAACACTTTCTATTCTTTTTTTAGAAACCACTTTTAAGATATCATCGATTTGTAACGGACCTTGATGATCATCAAAATAAAGTTTTAATTTTAAAATCTCATTATGAATTTCCGTTAAATCCACACCCACCAGATGAAGTAATTGAAGAGCTGCCCCTTGATCTAAAATCAGACCATTTTTTTGGGCCATGTAATGAATCCACACCGGAACTTGATTTTCATAAGGTGTAACAAGCTCGACAATTTGAGTATTGGTCGTTAACCATTTATAGATTTTTTTTCTTTTATCAAATTTAGATTCGTGAACAAAAACTACGATGGATTGGCTTAAACCTTTTTCGAAAGATTTTTTGATGATGTCCCAATCTTTGTCTTTTAAAAGCTCGGCCTCTTTGACTATAACAAAGCGGTAAGGTGACATCATGGGTAAAGTTTCAATTTTATCAACAATGTCAGGCGCTTTGGTTTCGCTAACATAAACACAGTCGTAATTAAAATCAAAATTTACACCTAAGTTTTCAACGTGATTTTTTAAAACATGCACAGATTCCTGAATCAAATAAAAGTCTTCACCAATGATTGTGTAACACGGGCTAACCTTTCCGTTAGAAAAGCTCTGCTGAAGAGTTCGTAAGTCCCAGGACTTCAAAGTTGGTTTCGACATTTACTTAGAATAAACCCAACAGGAAAGATTTGCCAAGCCAATAGAACTGATACGTCGTTAAATCTTTGCTGCGAAGTAAAATCCAAAGACGTCCTTTTAAATCTCAATTAAATTTTGCCTTGATTAAGGGATAACCAGACCTTATTCTTAATTCTACAATTCAAATATACAAAATATAGTTTACTAAAATCTATTATAACGTCCTAAAAGAAAAGTAAAAACTTCCAAAGCACTCAAACAGCAACAAATGAGCAAGTGATGATTCAAAACTCTTTTAAAACACGCAGAAATTTTAATTGGGTTTCTATTGGAATACTCTACGCGACTTTCTATATGTGTCGTTATAACTTTAGATTTGCTGTTCCAGGTCTACAATCAGAGTTTGGCTATACCTTAAAAGATATATCTTTCATTTTTGCAATTTGGTCGACAGCTTACGGTTGTGGACAATTTATAAATGGACTAATTACGGACAAAATCGGAGGCAAAAAAAGTCTAATTATTGGAGCTGTTGGAACAATTTTAATAAATTTAATATTTGGATTTTCATCATTAACCAGTCAATTTTTCACAATAAGTCTTCTTGCTGGTTTAAATGGGTATATCCAATCTTTTGGTGCGCCTGGCCTTATTAAGATCAATTCAGCCTGGTTTTCAAAAGAAGAAAGAGGATTGTTTTCAGGACTCTTTGGTGGCGTTATACAGCTTGGACAAATTTCAATTAGTCAAATGGCACCAATACTTTTAAATAGTGGTTTAATAATTGCGTCCATCATCATATTTTCTGCTGGTGACTGGAAATCTGTTTTTATTTTACCTCCTATAGCTACATTTATTGCTCTGATAATTTTTTTGTTTCTCGTTAAAAATACTCCCGAGGAATTTGGATTTGTCACATCAAATACATCTGAACCATCAGTAGCTAAAAGCTCTATGTTTGAAAACTTAAAATTTATTAGTAAACATCCCTACATTTGGTATTACGCTGTTGCTTATGCATGCACAGGGGGCGTTCGTCATAGCTTAGATCAAATCGCAATTCTGTATTTTAGAGATCAATTAGGTTTTGATATGAAAAGCAATATACCATTTTTGGCCAGTTTAACTTTAGTGTTGATGCCCGCTTTTGCTTTTCTTGGTTCTTTAATTTCAGGATATTTATCTGACAAATACTATAAAGGTGAACGAGGTCCATTAGCAGCGATTCTATACTTCACGGAATCAATTACGATATTAGGAATTAGTATGATTTTATATTTTGGTTTTATTGAAAAAAACTTTACTGGGATTTTGATTGGTTGCTTTGTGTTAGTGCTGATTTCATTTTCAGTTAACTCGACTCATTCTTTAGTCGGAGCAGCAGCACCAATGGATATTGGCGGAAGAAATCGATCTGGTGCCGCTACTGGAATTATTGATTCATTTCAATACTTAGGCGGAGGGTTCTCACTTTTAATAACTGGTTATGTTCTAAATTTAACGGTTGATAAGTATGGCTACTTCTTTTGGTATTTAATAATGTCATCATTTGGCGTTATTGCTGGAGTAAGTATGATTTTAATGAATCGAAAAAAAGTGAGACTTGAAAAAGGTGTCTAGTTCACTCGGATTGTCCCTTTCGGGCGGCTTCGCACGCCCTGGACAACCCTCGCTGGAACTTTTCTTGGCTTAAAAGCTTTCGGTCATACGGCCGTAGAGTTCGTGCATCATGACTCGGGCTAGGTCTTTGATTACGGTTTCGCGGGCTGTGCGGTTGTAGCCGGCGTTGGCCGTGTTGATGCCTTCTAAACCTAACTGTGGAGCATCGTAAAGTCGTTCATCGCGTAACCACTGCTTCCAAACTAATTTGTTATTTTTAATGATCTGAACTTCCAAAGTGACTCGGGCTAAATATTCCGTCGTGATCACAGTTCCTCGAGGTAAGTTTCTAACGCCTGAAGTTTTATCTAATTCTTCACGACGACGGCTATCAATGTTGGCTTGTAAAAAATCAACCCTAATCACCCGCCCTTTTAAAATGGCTTCTGCCGATTTTTTTGTAGCGATGCGAGCAATTTTGGAATCATGGATCTCGGCAATCAAAGCGTTTGTGAAATGAACTTCGGCCCCTGTTTGGTAAGTTTCGTTATCGAAAATCGGAATATGAACACTTTTTACCCCTTCCGGTAAACTTTTGTTCCCATAACCAAATTGATACCCACATCCAGCACTAAACAATATAGTTGTGGAAACAAGGATTGCTTGGAAGGATATTCGATTAAATATAAATTTCATATCGTTTAGCATAAATATCTTTATTCCTCAGTCTATAGAGGTTAAAACAAAATAAATGAAAGAAGACAACCGTCCATTACTTTTTAGCCCTGGTCCGACAGAAATTTCTGAAGAATCTTTAAGGATTTTAAGCGGTCACCCTATTCACCACCGAACTGACCAATTTGAGTCGCTTTTAAAAGAAACTTTTGAGCTGCTAAAATATTTTTTTCAAACCAAAAACCATGTTTTTATCCTAAACGCCACCGGCACGGGCGCTATGGAAGCGAGCCTCATCAACATCCTAAACCCTAAGGATCAGGTCCTAGCTTTTGATGCTGGAAAGTTCGGAGAGCGCTGGGCCGAAATGGCCAAAGTTTTTGGCTGTGATGTAGACACCATCAAGCACCCTTGGGGCAAGGCCTTTGATTTTGAAGTTTTTGAAACTCATTTAAAGCAAAAAAAATATGACGCGTTTTTAGTGCATGCGTGCGAAACATCGACTGCGACTAAATATCCTATCGCTGAAATATCTAAAATCCTAAAGTCCATTCAACCGGAATGTCTTTTAGTTGTCGACGGCATCACAGCTGTGGGTTGCATAGACATTCCCATGGATGAACTTCAAATCGACGCGCTTATTGCTGGCTCTCAAAAATCTTTAGGATTGATGACAGGATTATCTTTCGTTAGTTTTTCTGAACGCGCATGGAATAAAGCTTTGAATTGTAAAACGCCTCGTTATTATTTCGATTTAGTTTTAGAAAAGAAAATGAATCTAAAGAATGCGACTCATTTTAGTAGCCCTGTGAACATGATCAACGCTCTTCACTATAAACTTGGTGTGATTAAAAAAATGGGGATCAAAGATTTTATTGACCAAAGCGCAAGCTTACAAAAAATAACTCGTGAATTTTTAGAGTCTTTAGGTTGTAAATATTTTAGCGAATCCCCATCAAATTCCTTAAGTGCATTTTATTTACCTCCAAAAATTCAGGTCGCAAAATTACAAGAGGCCTTACTCAAAAATGGTCTTTATCTTGGTGGTGGACAAGATCATTTGAAAGATAAAATTTTAAGATGGGGTCACATGGGTGATGTGACAAAAGAGAAGCAAAATCAAGCTATGGACATATTCGCCAAAACTTTACGGGACCAAACTTGAGTTCGCCTTCGATTCAAAAAAAAGTTTATCTTACGACACAAATTCCACAGTGGGTGCAAGCTAAGCTCGCAGCTCACTTGCCAGACTTTGAAATTTTAAGACTTTCTTCTGACCATTTAACGGATCACAAGTGGGAAAATGTTGAAGGCTTGATGGTTAGATCCCAGACTCAAATGAATAAAAAGCTTGTGTCTTACTTTAAAGATTTAAAAATTGTAGGCACAGCTACAAGTGGTTTTGATCATTTAGATCTGATGGCCTTATCTGAAAAAAACATCACGTCCTTTTACACACCTGACGCCAATATCATGAGTACAGCTGACCTAACAATGCTTCACATCTTAATGGCTCTAAGAAATAATTTTTTATTTAATTCTTTACAGAAAAATTTTTCGTGGAAGCATCAGTTGCCTTTAGGTTCAGAGTCTACTCAAAAAAGTTTAGGAATTCTAGGTTTAGGACGGATTGGAAAAGAAGTCGCAAAACGCGCTTCAAGTTTTGGTTTTAAAGTTTATTTTCATGACCCTTACCTTAAAAAAACGGACCCTATAGATCCTCAGGTCGAATCCTTAGGACTACACGAGCTTTTTACGAAGTGTGACGTCATCACTCTTCACACGCCCTTAACCAAAGAAACAAAAAACATAATTTCAAAAGCAAATTTAAAACATTTTGGCGCAGATAAAATTTTAATCAATTGCGCTCGCGGAGAACTGATAAACGCCCCAGATTTACTGAACGCTTTAGACGCAGGGATTTTTAAATGTGTAGGATTAGATACCTTTGACCAAGAACCTCTACCTATAAGTTCGGCTCTTAGAAATCACCCGAAAATTTTTTGGACACCTCACATAGGAGCGCACACTCATGAAGCCTTTGAAAAGTCCTGCCTTGAGGCCTCATCCGTGATGGTCAGTTTTTTTAAAGAGCAAGTTAAGCCCAAAAATCTATTGCCGCCCGATGTATTGTGGGCAAAATATTTGCATTTTTAGGTAGATCTTTAAGCCTGAAAGCATTATCCCTTCCCATGTGGGCTAATCTTGTTAGTATTTCCTCTGAAATAAAACCACTAGGAGTAACTATGCCAGGTATTATTGTTGTTGGTTCCCAATGGGGCGACGAAGGGAAAGGAAAAGTTGTCGACGTGTTTTCTGCGGAGTCGGATTACGTTGTTCGATATCAAGGTGGAGCAAATGCGGGTCACACTTTAGTGGTCGATGGAAAAAAAACGGTACTTCATTTAGTGCCCTCTGGAATTTTACATCCTGATACAAAATGTTTAATCGCAGCTGGTGTTGTTCTTGATATTCAACAAGTTCTAAAAGAAATCGAAGCTTTACAAAAAAATGATCTGATTAAAAATCCAGAGCAACTTCAAATTTCTGAAGGTGCGACAGTTTTACTTAGCTACCACCGTAAACTAGATGCCGCTCGCGAGAAGGCTTTAAAAAATGAAAAGATTGGAACGACGGGAAAAGGTATCGGTCCCGCTTACGAAGACCGTGCTTCAAGACGCGCTCTTCTTTTCGGTCATTTATTTTTACCCAAAGATAAATTACGTGAAAAAATCGAAAAAAGTTTAAATGAAAAAAACTTTTTATTAGAACACTTTTATAAAGAAGAACCAATTTCAGTTGATGAAGTCATCGCAGAGATTGAACTCTATGCTGAGAAGCTTTCTCCATATCGTTGTAAAGATGCCTCTTGGGAAATTTATAAAGCACTTAAGCGCGGTAAGCGCGTCTTGTTTGAAGGCGCACAAGGGACCTTGTTAGATTTAACTCATGGTACGTACCCCTTTGTCACAAGCTCTTCTACGCTTGCGGGTTCTGCCTGTGTCGGTTCTGGAATTGGACCGATGTTTATTGATAAAGTGGTTGGGATTACAAAAGCATACACAACACGTGTAGGCTCTGGTCCTTTTCCGACTGAACTCACTGACGATCTTGGCGCTTGGATTCAAAAAAAGGGTGTAGAGTTTGGTGCGACAACCGGTCGACCACGCAGATGTGGTTGGTTAGATCTTGTAGCTTTAAAGTATGCGATTCGTACTAACAGTTTAACTTCACTTGCACTTATGAAATTAGATGTGCTTTGTGGCTTAGATTATATTGATGTTTGCGTGGCTTATGAAATTGATGGCGAAACTGTCGAAGAATTTCCGATGTCTTCATGGGCTGTGAAAGATGTTAAACCAGTTTACAAAAGATTTAGTGGATGGAAAGAAAATATTGAAGACATCACTGACTATGAAGACTTGCCAAAAGCTGCAATTGATTATGTACGCTTTATAGCCAAGGCTACAGGAGTGCCGGTTGATGTTGTGTCAGTTGGCCCAAGCCGTAAGCAAACACTTTGGTTAAGTCCACTATTT
>JANODG010000095.1:0-13502 GCA_031412575.1 Bdellovibrionales bacterium | reverse complement strand
AATAAGAACGATCTTAAAGTGCGAGGTGTTCTTACAATGAAAGGCAAATCGAAAGATGTTGTTTTAGATGTAAAATACCTAGGAAAGTTTAAAGATGGATACGGTCAAGATAAAGTGGCTTTCAAAGGTAAAACATCAATCAGCAGAAAGGAGTTCGGTTTAACATGGAGTCAGATTGTTGAAGTTGGTCCTGTAGTTGGGGACAACGTGGATATCATTTTGACAATCCAAGCCGCAGCCGTTGTTGCTAAAAAGTAAGATGAATATAAATTAAAATCACCAGAAGATTGAAGTTTCGAAAAAAATAACATTGCTAAAAAGTGAAATCTTTTAAAAATAATCTACTCAAACTTAATTACAAAAAAGGGTGTTCGTGCGACGCCCTTTTTAATTTCTTATTGAATAAACTTAATATGTTTATTTTTAGAAAATTAATGAATTCAAATTTTGTCGAGCCTCTTCGAATAGCTTATATTTGTTTTGAAAATTTTTGTCCGAACTTAAACAAAATTCGGAATGTGTACTGAATTCGATTTCGTCGATCTGCTCAGTGGCGGAAATAACCCAAGTTTTTAAATATTCAGCCTCTGTGATTAAGCCGGATAGTTTGAAAGTTTTAATTTCTTCGATCAAACTTTGTATCTTAACAAATCTAGATTCGATAAAATCCGCATCACAACTATGTCGAGGTCTAGACATTGTTTCTGGAGCATAAACAATTCTGTTTAAAATCGAATCTAAAATCTTCAATTCTGCCTGTTGAGTTCGAACGTCAGGGGAAAGTTCTTTACAGTTGTAGTAGGTTGTCTGACGAAAGCACACGGGGAGTGTGGATGTAGGGATACACTCGTCATGGCGGAGGTAAGTGTCTAACATTTCTTGGACCGGCATTTGACGTGGCAGTTCAAGGGCCCCCATCGAATTCTTGGCATAGACTTCTGATTCGGAAACCCAAATAAAAGCGTGCACTTCACCCTCTTTATCGCTCATTCGCCCAAGGCTTCCGTAGGAAGGATTTTGTACTTGTTCGCAGTGTTTTTTTAGCAAATAGACGAACTCTTCGTCGGAGGTAAACCGAGGCACCTCTAAAAGTGAAACAGACATCAAAGCTTGATTCCAGCAGTTGGGTCCCGAAATATGGGGGACAGAATTATTGGTTTGAACCCGAAAAGTTGCAGCAAAAGCCAAGTTTGATCCAAAGGCTAAAATAAATGTAATTTGTCTCAAGAGCATGATCAGGTTTTATGATTTATGCAAGGCAGCTGCAAGTTAAGGTTTTGGGTAAAGTTAATCTTTCACGAATGAAGTTATTGTGTACAGGATTTTTCTTTTCAACCTCTTTTTTTATGCTTTCCCGTAAATCGATTTCGCCCGTGCCTAAAGTTTTAAAGGTTGGTCGGTAGGCTATGGATTAGCAGCTGTAGGCCAATCGTTTAAAGGTATCTGAACAACTTGAACGAAATCTCTAAAAAGTGCCATGTTATGGTCCGACGTTGAATCTTTACTTTGTCGAATTCGAAGTCTTAAATTTAATTGTGATTTCGCCTGACACTGTGTGTGTGGTTTGAAACCGTCGGGGTTCATTGGTCCGTAATAAGGTTTTCCAGCTCGTAACGACTTATCGTAGGTTGTGTGAAATATTCCAGGGCAAGTGAAGTTATAATCTGTGATAACCTCTATAGGCCAATCCGCAGCTGGACAGGTTTGGTAAGCTAAGTTGCAAGTTAATCCGTTAAGATTGTAGCGTAAAGGGTAGTCGGGATTTCCTGTTATCTGCCCACCAGCAATTGTTTTTGACGAGTGGACGACAACGACAGGAAGTACAAGCGATATTCCGCTGTAGCTTCCATCACCGTTGTGGTGAAGATTTGTACTTACTCGGTAAATGCCGTCGGCGAATGCTTTATTTTCTGGAATAGAAGTCTGCAATGTGCTTGCTCTAATTGTAGCTTTTAGCGAGGTCAACTGTGTTAAGGAAATTATAATTCGAGAAGCGTAAAGCCTGACTTGTTCATTTTTATTTAGTGTTCGAACATGATCCCCAGCAAGTAAAACGCCCATAAATAAAATAGAGACAATAACGCTTGATATTGAAAACTCAATTAAACTAAAGCCGCTTTGGTTTTTCATGGCGGACATCCTGTAAACTGATTGTATTTATGATCAAGACCTATAATGATGGAACCCTGCCTGTCGGCTAAGCTTGCTTTAAACACGCCAGTGTAGCTTGGATTTCGTGCAACGACGTACTTTATGATCAATAGTTCGTGAAGTTTATTTGCAGGTGCTATTTCAAGTGGTTTATAGGATCTGCAGTCCCCTTTACAACCAGGTAAAGGCTCCGGATGACCTTGGGTTCTGTAAGCCGTGGTGATTACAAAAGAGCAACTTGCAGGGGCACCCGTGCAAAGAGCGCCCTCTTTATCTAAGTAGACTGGATCAGCAACTGTGCCAGCTAACCTTTCACCGACGCGATTGTAAACGTTGAGTGGTTTGAAATCAGCAACAGCTTGGCAAAGTGGCGAGCCTTTATCAAAGCACGTTTTTAAATCCGAGTTTTTTTCACAATTGTGTTTCATAGCCTTTTCGTCATTCAAAGAAGTGATCAGTTGAAACTGAAGATCGTTTTTTAATCCATGTTCGTTTAAACCTGTGACAACTTTGTAAGTCGAATCAATTAAAGAACCTAAAGAAAATAAAATAAGACTGAATAAGCTCATCGCAATGACAAGCTCTATTAAAGAAAAGCCATTCCTATTTTCCACGTGACTCATAAATACTATAAGACGAAAGCACTACAGCCCCCAGATGTATTTCCAGCCATACCAGACCCGCAAGAATCAAATACTGGAGGTGGCGGAGGCGGTGGCGGTGGACCGCCCCCAACAGTTGAAGAGCTTCCTCCGACTGTTGTTGGGCCCGAAGTGACAGTTGTAGTTGATCCCGATGTTCCAGAAGTTAAAGAGGTCGTAGAGCCTGAGGTCTTTGTTGTAGATGTCGTTGTTGTAGTCGATCCTGATGACACAGGTTTTGTCCCCTCAGCTACCACTACTTTAGTCCCGACGACAATAGTCTTAGCCACTGAGGTCGTAGTTGATGAAGTTGTAGTTGTTGATTTGGGCGCAGTCGACTTTGTAAGGGAAGTCGTAGATGCAAGTTTTGGTGTTGGTTTTGGAGCGCTCGCTTTTGTTAATTTAACCGTTGTGTCCTTAGAACTTGTGTATAAATCAATTTTATGTGTAGCGGTGTACGTGTTAAAGTTTAAATCGGAAGAGGGCTTAATAGTCACATTAACTATAAGGCTAGAAGCGAGTTTACAAAATGCTGCACCACCGGCGCACACCGCTTTAAAGTTGACTTCAAGCTGAAAAGTTTGTTTTCGGCAAGTGTTGTCATTCGATAAAATGCCTGTTGGCAAAATTGGTAGAGTCAGATGTTCAATATGCGTTACGCAGAGCTGGCCGTACCGGTTGTAAAGGCTATCATTTGAATTTGATAGGGGTAACCAATTCACATTTTTTTCGTGAATACCGTACTGAACGCTATGGATCTTTGTCGAGTCGCAAACATAGTCTGGAAGCCCTATAGCAGATTCATCTAGCATACAATCCCTTAACTCATGGTTCAGGTCGGTATTCATAATGGCTTCTGTAAGTAAGAATCGTGATTCAGCCAAAGTGTGCGCTAGTGACTTGATATTTAAATAGTCATATTTGCTTCTTTGTGAGATACCATTTTTTCTTTCAATTTCTAAAACTTGAAATGCATATGATAGTATCGTCCCAATAAGGCACATTGAAAGAAGGACTGAAGTCAGGGCGATACCCTTTTCGCCTTTTCTTTTTTCGTTGGTCACCAAAGGCGACCTTCCTAAAAAACTTCCATTTAAACGTTCCATTGATTCTTATCGGACAAAAAAAGATTTTAATTTAAGAGTATAAAAAATTTAATTAATTTGTATTTATAAGTTCTGAAACGTTTTGAGTCAAAAATTGTCTTATCCGCTAATTACAATATTTGACTTCAAAATCATCATTCTAATTTTTTCAAAATGAGACAATTATTCTGTCGTTTATCTTTAAAATTGATTTTAATTAAAATAGTCGAACTTGTTTTTGTCGTGGCGAGAAGAAAGCCTAAATGTTTGGTTCAAGCTTTCTATCAGGTTAAATTGGAAGCTCTATAGACCCAACTCTTGTAAAGTAAAACATTCGTTAATAAAGCTTATAAATCCAAAATCACTTTTTCCATCTTCTGAGTAGATTTCACACACATAAACATCGCCACGTAGATAAGCAACGCCACCTCTGCGATTCATTACGATCATTTTGATATCGTTAGAAACATCACTTCCATATTTTTCTTGAATAGCTTTTTTGGCAGAATTAAAATTTTCATTAATTGAAATTTTAGATTTGTGCTTTGAAATGGCTTTTCGCACGATTAAGGCATCTTGGCCATAAGATGAAGCGGATGCGAATGAAAGAACTAAAAAACTGGCTAAAAAAATAATTAACTTCATGGGCTCTCCTTGGCTCTTTAATTTGCCAAAGCTAAGCTATGCTAATCCAAAATTGTAGTCAAATTGTAAATAATATAATTTTTATTTATATTTTAGAATCAATACGCCGTCGCTTTGAAGCATTAACTTATCTTAAGTGATAAAGATCACCACAGTTTTTGGTGCCCGGGAAAGGACTTGAACCTTCACGAACTTGCATTCGGTGGATTTTGAATCCACTGCGTCTACCATTCCGCCACCCGGGCTTTTAAAGCCTAAAATATTTCCTTAAATGTTTGGTAAAATTATTTAAAGAAAACCGATATTATGGAACAGAAACTTCTTTGGCAAGAAAATTTGAGTCTGCGAAAATAAGCGTCTGAGTGCGGAAATCACTGGCAATACGGATTAGCTATCTCTTATCTTTTCATTTTTTTAATTTTATTCGGATGGGCCCAATAAAATTGAGCTCTTTTATAGGCACTTCTTTTTGAGTGATCACAATTTTTTGCTCGATGTGAAGTTTTCGACAAACTTGACGGGCGGGTTCCATCTCGGGACGCCAATCCTCGAAAAGCTGTCTGACGACCTCTGAAGGGCACAAACTTTTAGGACTTCTGGCTTTCGTCATTTCCATCACTGCCGCCTCTATCTGCTCTCGATTTAAAATCTTTTTTTTATTTTTGCTATCATTACGGCATTGATCACTACAAAACTTAACCTGTTCCCAAACGTCTTCCCATTTTTTTCGAAACTCAAAAGGGCGGTAACACCATTGGCAGTTTTTTGAAAGTTCGGAAGTTGATTCTCTAGATGCCATTTGTCCCACCTTGGGTTTTATAAAAAACAATTTCTTTAAATATAATTTTTTGATTTAAAATAGTGAATCTTTAGAGTTTAAAAATTATCACTCTTATTTGCCTGGTAAAAGTAAAGTCGAAGATGGACTTTCAGGTGGAAATTGCAAAAATTCCATCATTTCTTCATCTTAAAGACCACTTAGGTCGTTTGACTTCGTTGATCAACTTCAACTATCTTCAACACCTCGATGGCCAAAGAATTAAAAGATATCAAAGTGGGTTTAGACGAAGATCTTGAAGAAAAGCTTCAATGGATGGACCCAGCGCATTCATCGTACGTCATTTTACGTAAATCGGTCGATGCTAGAAAAAGAAATCAAATTAATTTTATTTATTCTGTAAAGACATTTGGAGAGGGTGAATCGACGCAAACACCAGAAATTTATATTGATAAATTACCAGAATATAAAGAACAGCCTGTGATTATTATTGGTGCCGGCCCTGCAGGATTATTTGCAGCTTACCGCCTTTTAGAGCGCGGAATAAAATCTATAATTGTAGAGCAGGGCGAGCCCACAGAAAAACGTGTTCAGTCCATTTCTAAATTTTGGCGCAGAGGTTCTCTAAATCCTCACTCCAACGTGGGCTTCGGTGAAGGCGGGGCAGGTTTATTTTCGGATGGAAAGCTCATCACACGCATCAAATCCCCACACATTCCATACATTATGAAAAACCTGGTGAAGTTTGGAGCGCCAGCTGAAATTGAATACCTGTCCAATCCCCATGTTGGCTCAGACAAGATAGAAGAGTCATTCCTAAGATGCGAATGCATTTAGAATCTTTAGGCTGTGAATTTCTTTTCAGCACAAAGGTTAAAAAAATACTTTTTAGTTCGGGAACCGGGTTCGAAAAAACAGTTGAAGGCGTTTGTGTATCGAACACGGAAGATTTGTCCCAAGAACGAAATATTCACGGATCACGAATCATTCTCGCAGCAGGCCATTCGACGGATTTATTTGAACATCTTCATGAACACTCTGTAGCCATGGAAGGTAAATCATTTGCTGTGGGCCTAAGGGTCGAGCACTCCCAGGAATTGATCAATAAAATCCAGTATAAAGATTTCTGGGATCACCCAAAATTGGGCGCAGCCAACTATAAACTAGCCCATACCGATAAAGACTTGGGCCTTGGGGTTTATAGTTTTTGTATGTGTCCTGGGGGATATGTTTTATCTTCGGGGACGCACGACGGCCACTTGGTTTCAAATGGTATGAGTAACTACAACCGCAATTCCCCTTTTGCGAATGCTGCCATTGTTGTCAGTATTGATCACCATAAAAATTTTAAAGAAGACCTATTTGGAGGTTTAAAATTTAGATCTGAGCTTGAAAGCATGGCCTTCAAGCAAGTGCAAGACTTAGGTGGAACCAAAGAGTTGCCCACGCAAAAGTTAAAAGATTTCATGGGTCAAAAGCTATCTTCGGATATTCCTAAAACATCTTCACCTTCGGGTGCAGTGTCTGCACCGGTTCATGAGTTATTTTCTAAACAGTTTCGAAATCAATTTATTAAGTCGATGGAAATTTTCGATCGCAAGATGAAAGGCTTTGCGTCTGAAGACGCCATCCTGATAGGGGTAGAGTCTAGAACATCTTGCCCAATTAGGATTTCCAGAGACTCTCAAAGCTTGCAATCTCTATCCCACAAGGGACTTTACCCTGCGGGCGAAGGCGCGGGATACGCCGGTGGCATTACGAGTGCTGCATGTGATGGGGTAAGTATCGCCGACAGAATTTACGAAAGTTTGAAGTCTCAACAGAATTTAGCTTTATAACTGCTAACTCATTTTTTTCCCGACCTTGGTTTTATTTTGCGACACAATTAAAAATTTTTATGTTAGTCTTATAAAAGATATTTCGTAGCATGATTATATATCTAAATAAGGATTAGTTAAAATGTTCAAATCCAGAGACATATACATAGATTTAGGAACTTCAAACACTTTAATATACATTAAAGATATTGGATTAATTGCAAACGAACCGACCTTAGTTGCTAAAAAAAATGCAGGTCGATTCAACGAACAAATCATAAGCCAAGGTCGCTCTGCAAAAATGATGTTGGGCAAAGTTCCAGAACACATGAGCGTTTCAAACCCACTTCACGAAGGAGTGATTGCGAATTTAGATTTAGCCATAAAAATGGTTTCTAATTTTTTGAAGCCTTATAAACAAAGATATTTCTGGAATAAGCCGCGTATGTTGATCTCGCTTCCCTGTGAAGTTACAGCCCACGAAAGAAATGCGATCATCGATTTAGGTCACGCAGCTGGTGCAGGACGAGTCGACTTGATAGAAGAGCCTTTAGCGGCTGCAGTGGGGATGGGTGTTGATGTCCTAGAATCAAATGGCCAGATGGTCGTTGATATTGGCGGAGGTACCACCGAAGCTTTAATTTTATCCTTAGGTGGCATTGTCAGTTGCACGGCTTTTCGTGAAGGTGGAGAGTCTTTGAATAAAGCCATCGTAGATCATTTAAGATTAAATTATAATTTTTTAATTGGCGAACTGACAGCCGAAAAACTTAAAATTGAACTTTCGGTTTTAAATCAATCAAAGATTTTAGCGACCGCAGATTCTAGGCTTGGTTCAGAAAGGACTTTGGCTTTAGATTCGCCATTAGATTCTTCATTAGATACGCCGTTGATAGGTTTAAAAAATTCTTCAACTGTTATCAGCGGGATAGATTTAGCTTCAGGATTACCTTCTCGAAAAGTGATCACCTCGGAAATGATTGCAAAACCGATTGAAAGTTTTGTTGCGCGAATTGTATTAACTATTAAAAGTGTCCTTAAAGATTGCCCTCCTGAACTATCATCCGACATTAAAGACAATGGAATTATTTTAGCGGGCGGGGGCGCGAATTTAAAAGGTTTGGGTGCAAGAATCACCGCAGAGTTTGATTTGCCAACCTTGAGTAGTGACAATCCACTGGTGGATGTTTTTAACGGCGGAAAAAAACTGATAGAACATCCTAACTTATTTGATAAATTAAAGCTTGGGGCCTAGACCCAGAATTTTATGTCCAACGACTACGACTCGAAGCCACTGTGGATAGATAATCATCCTAAAGAATTCATTTTCGATTTGCTTGAAAATAAGATCCGTGTCGGTTCGGTCTGGTATCGACCTTTAGACGTTGGCTTTGAAATAGACTACATAGAAATAGAAATTCATCTTCGAAAAAAAGGATTGGGTGCTAAGTTATTAGGAGAGTTTATTTCGTTTTGTGGTTCAGAATTTAAAGCACGACAAAATTCAAGTGAAAAACCTTTGTCTTATGAAATTTGGCTTGAAGTTTCAGTTTTGAATATTCCGGCAATTGGTTTGTATTGTAAGCTGGGTTTTAAGCCAATACATGTTAGGCCACAGTACTATTCAGATGGATCTGACGCTCAAGTGATGCAATTGAAAATTAAACTATAAGTTAGCATCGAATTTAGTAGGTTAATTTTTTTTAACCTACCTTTCTTAGTTTATATCCTTTGTTTTTTATATTATCGATATCGATTTTTAAAGGGATTAACTTTGATCTTAGTTTCTCAATATGAGCTTCTAAGTTCCCGTTATCCTCGTGTAAGTGAAGTTGTTCGCTCGAGGCAAAATGAGTTTTGCTGCCAACAAGAATTTCTAAAATTTTGAACTGCACATCGGTTAGTGGGATTTCAATGTCTCCATGTTTAACCATTTTTTGATCTGGAAAAAATTTTAATTCGTCTTTTTTAATTTCAAATAGGTTTAAATATTTTTTAACTTTAACAAGAAAAACTTCAAAGTTAAATGGCTTAGAAATAAAGTCATTTGCCCCTAGAGTTAAAGCTTCAACCGTATCGTCCGTATCTATTGACCCGGATATCATAAGAATAGGTGTTACAGTGTCATGCGAACGTATGGATTTGATCAGAGCATTCCCATTTAATCCCGGAAGATTTCGGTCTGTGATAATCAAGTCTGGATTGATCTCGTCAACCTTGAACATGAAGTCTTCGAATTTACTGAATTCAAAAGTTTCACACCCAATATCTTGACAGAGCTCAGAGACCAATGACAACAATTCTAAATCGTCTTCGATAATTACAACCTTGCTTTTATTCATAGTTTACAATCCTTTCCATATTTACCCTTATTATGGTTAATAGAATGGGAAATAACTAGTCCGATTTTTTTTTCAAGACCTTTAAAAAAAAGAACAAACATAACATTCACAGGTAAAATAGCTGAAGCTTCTTCGAAATTTTTTATCTAATCTTAATTTGATCTTTGTATTTTTAAGAAAATATTAAGATTGAACTTGCTGTCTGAAAAATTTTTTAATTTATCTCTGGACTAAGATCGATCCATCAATCAGAAAGTTCGTAACTTTTAGAGTTCTATTGTTAAGAACTTCGATATTTAAGGTAATTCCAGAGGCGATGGCTTGGAATTTTTTATTTCGGTAACAAAGCCTAATCTTTGTATCGTTTAGAACAGTAGTTTTATAACTGCCTTTAATGTTAAAACGAGACTCTTTATCTAAATACAATTCGCCCACAACAGACTCGCCTTTATAAGTTCCTCTCCAAGTTCCCCAAAATGGGTTTAATCCTTTAATAAATTGCAGCAGTGCTGGGCTGGCATTTGTGTCATAAGTAGCGGAGCAATCATTTGCCGAAGCGGCTGAATTAATAAGACTTAAAAAAATAAACACAGAAAGAAATATTTTCATGACCCATCCTTGGTGAAATTAAATACATTGATTATATTTAGATTAGACGAGAGGTTGCCTTTTTAAGCTACTATCAGGCCGTAGTGTTAGGACGTAGGTCTTGTGGAATTGCTATTTATATCTCGCAAACCTGGAGAAATTTTTATGAAGTCTTTATTGTTTTTATTTACATCATTTTTTTGTATTTTAACTTTTGCGCAATCAAATGATGTTTCAAAATTTGTAGAATTAATGACTTCACTCAATGAATTCCGGATGATTGGTAACCTTGAAATAAAAGAAACTATTGGTGAAGTTGAAGTCGAACTTTCTGCGAAAAATAAGGCTATTTCTGGAAGGGATTGTTTGGTTAGTTTCTATAGATTTGAGGCTGATAAGTTTTTTAGTTCAGAGACTTATCAAAAACTAGGTTACATGACGAATGCTATATTTATGCAATACGATTTAAAAGGCGAGTTTGATCAATTTCCTATGCGCTTTGGCGAAAAATTATTTGGTCATCATCATAGGTACAACAGTGTTTCTGTGAATGAATCTGATGGCAGTACTGTCATCGGAAAGTATGATTCCTACCATTCAAAGGCTTGGTTTACAGATCAATCCGACGGAATATATGAGGTTAAAACTTTAAATATAGAAAACACTGCAGATTTAGATTGGGGTCCGAAATCTTTGATTCTCTTTATGCAGATTAAGTTAAAGGATGTTTATCCGACCGAGACAGCTCTTAGCCTAATTGTTTCACCTGAAATCAGGAAAAATCCTCCTTCAGGATATACATTACCAAATGACATCCATTACAAATGTAAACACGCTTGGATAGGGTCTTAATCTTACAATTCTTACTAAAAAAGCCAATTAGACCAAAAGTCGTCTTTAAACTTAAACCTTGCCCGGTCGCCTATTTTTTGGTAACTCTTAAACATCTTAAACGATTTGTGAGAGAGGGTCCTATAAAAGACCCTCTTTTTTTTTAAATAAAAGGATTATAGAGCTTTGGCAGAAACAGCAGAATCATTAGAAAAGTTGGCATTAAGTGTGGTCGAAAAAGAAGGCTACATTTTGTATGATGTTGATTTCATTGAAAAACAAAGAAAGTTAATAGTGACCATCGATAAACCAGGTGGGGTCAGCATTGATGACTGCGCCAACGTGTCTAGAGCCCTAAATTTACTTTTAGATGTCGAAAATATAGTCCCGGGCGAAAATCCATATGACCTTGAAGTTTCAAGTCCAGGCTTAGAAAGGGAACTTAAAAAGATCTGGCACTACGAGTCAGCGCTCGATAAACCAGCAAAAGTAGTCATTAAGAAAGGCGAAGAACAGGAATCTTTCGGTAGCTTGAGATCCTTTAAAGCAGTCATTGATAAAGTAGAAAACGGCATGATTTTTTTTAAGGATGTTGAAAATTCCAAGCTTAAAAATATTGAAGTGCCTTTTGATGTCATACACAAAGCCCATTTGGTGTTTGAGTATGGACGACCAAAAAAACATTAAATAAAAATTAAAAATTTAGAAACAAGTTATAAAAGTATTTTAAAAAATTAAAAAGAGGAGAATATAATGTCTGGTTTTTCTGATATGAGCCGAATGATAGAAGCATTAGGTAAAGAAAAAGGCATCGATAAAAATATTGTTATCAATGCAGTGACACAAGGGATGTTAGCGGCTGCCATTAAAAAATATGGCACCTACCGCGAAATCGAAGCACAGTACAATGATGAATCCGGTGAAGTTGAACTTTTTGAATTTAAAGAAGTTGTTGATGACAAAGACTTTATCGACGATGAAGTTGAAATTAAAATTTCACAAGCTGTGGATTTAGATCCAAATGTACAATTAGGTGATTCTATTGGTATCCGTATGGAAGCCACCGATTTAGGTCGTATTGCTGCTCAGTTGGCGCGTCAGATCATCACTCAACAAGTGCGTGAAGCTGAAAGAGAAATTATTTTTGAAGAATTTGAACAAAGAAAAGGTGAAATCGCATCGGGTATCGCTCGTCGTGTCGAACGCGGTGCTATCGTTGTAGACCTTGGCCGTACAGAAGCCTTTATTCCTCAGCGCGAACAAATTCCCGGTGAAACTTACCGCCCTGGGGACAGAGTTCAAGGTTACATCAAAGAAGTGAGCCAATCGACAAAAGGTCCTCAGATCATTATGTCCCGAGCTGATGGTCGATACATGATGAAGCTTTTTGAAAATGAAGTTCCTGAAATTGAAGATGGAATCATTGAACTTATGGCTGCTGCCCGCGAACCAGGTCAACGTGCAAAAATGGCCGTTAAATCTAACGATCCTGCGGTTGATCCTGTAGGCGCCTGCGTAGGAGTTAAAGGAAGTCGTGTTCAAAATGTGATTCAAGAACTGAAAGGTGAAAAAATTGATATCGTGCCTTGGTCTGATGACACTGTGACTTTTGTTTGTAATGCGCTTCAGCCTGCTGAAATTTCTAAAGTATTTATGGATGAAGATGCTCGTGAAATGGAAATCGTGGTTCCTGATGATCAATTAAGTTTAGCTATTGGTAAAAAAGGTCAAAACGTAAGACTTGCTGCAAAATTAACAGGCTGGCGTTTAGACATTATGGGCGAATCTGATGCAGCGACAAGAACGGCTCAATCTGTATTTAGCGTGATGTTAATTCCAGGAATGAACGAAACTATGGCACAAAACATAGTTCAGTCGGGTTTTGGCTCTGTGAAAGCTGTTGCTGAATCTGAAGTTGACGTTTTAATGACAATTCCAGGCTACGAAGATCCAGATAAAGCTGATGAGTTAAGAATCGGAGCTATTAAGCTAATTGAGTCTTATGAAAAAGAAGGCAAAGAGATGCCACAGGCCCCAGTGACAGAAAAGGATAATAAGTCTAAATCATCTGCTAAAATGTCGGCTGAAGATAGATTAAGAGAAGAGCTTGCTCAGTTAGAAAAAACTACGGAAGCGGAAAAACTTGCTGCTGAAGCTGTAACTAAGGACGCAGCAGGTGAAGTGGTAAATGACGTCGCAAATAAAGATTAGGTTCTTTATTTTATAAAAAATTTTGAATTATTAACTTTAAAAAACTAGGACAACGTACGTATTATGAAAGTTTATGAATTTGCTAAGGAAATTGGATTAGAGACCATACTTTTGATGGATAAGATCAAAGAGTGGGGTTTGCCTGTGAAAAGTCACATGGCTGTTCTTTCTGATGAACAAAAATCTGATATTATGGGTCGACTAGATGAGTCCTCTCAAAAAAAATCGACCGCTAAAAAGAAAGTTGTAAAGAAAAAGTCGGCCTCAAAAGCTGACGACGATGCTGACGATGAAGATTCTAAATCCAAAAAAAAATCTTCTAAAAAAGCTGGAACTAAAAAAACAACTAGTAAAAAAGAAGCGAGTACAAAAACCGCTTCTAAAAAAATAGCGAGCAAGAAATCGTCTTCGAC
>JANODG010000094.1:0-17215 GCA_031412575.1 Bdellovibrionales bacterium | reverse complement strand
ACCAATTTTTTGTCCATTGGCCGTAAAAATGGGCTCTGAAAGTTTTAAAGTTTGCCATGGAGGTCCAGATTCTGATGCCGGAAAAATTTCTCCTAAATACAAAATAGCAATTACAAAAATATTAATTACCAGTCCGACAGTTACTAATTCATTGGCCCGCTTTCGCCCGTAAAGCTCGCTGATCAAGTCTGTACATAAAAAAGTTAATGGGTAAGGGATAACCCCAACAGCCACTGTTAGGGGACCAATTTCTACAAACTTTGTGATTCCAATAACATTTAGCAAAGTCATTGATGCCAGAAACACTGCGCTCAATACTAAAAAGACATATTGTCTTCTTTCATCTAAGATTTGTTGATGTTCCATTCGACCTCTTCAAAAAAACATTATTAACATGAATTTAAAAGGTTTCCAGAAAATTTAACTTAATGATACGGTTTAGTAATGGACTATCGAAATAAAAAACCCACTAAGTACCTGTGGCTAGACATGGAAATGACAGGCTTAGATGTGCAGAAAGAAAAAATCATCGAAGTAGCGGCAATCCTCACCGATACGGCTCTAAATGAAATCAGTGATTATCATGCTGTGATCTTCCAAGAGGATTCCGTTTTAAAACGCATGGACGAATGGAATCAGAAACAGCATAAAGCGACCGGCCTTATTGATCTTATCCCAAGTGGTAAAAAACAAGACCTGGTTGAAGCCGAAATCATCGAATGGTTTAGCGAATTTTATTCTGGCGAACGTCCAATTCTTGCCGGCAATAGCATTGCTCAAGATAAATTATTTATAGATTTTCATATGCCTATTCTTAGCGAAGCCTTGCATTACCGCATGGTGGATGTGACTTCGTGGAAAATTCCTTTTTGGATCGAAGGCATTGAAATGAAAAAGAAAAACGTCCACCGCGCTGTTGATGACATTAGAGAAAGCATTAAAGAGTTTAAAACTTATTTGCAATTTGTGGACTTTAAAAAAGACGTTTCCTACAACAAAAAATAATTTTGCAAAAACTTTTGTAAAAAACTAATGACCAGACCACTCAAAATAAAGTTCATCATAAGTTTGGCTATTTTCGTCTGAAAGAATTTCCCCTTCGGAGTTGAACCTCACATAAGCTGACCAATTCACGTCTGAGTCTTCACCATCTATATCCCTGCCATCTTGGTAAAAGCCTAACAGTGCACCGACAATCGCGCCCGAATGATCTATAAGCAAATAAAGTAGAGAAATCTGAGGGTCACCAAAAGCTGAATACTCGCTTTGCTCAATATCTTCACGACTAACTTCATCCTCAAAAACTTCAATTATTTTTTCTATATAAATTCTATGATCTGGGTTTGGAATTATTAAATCACCGGCCAATACTAATTCTGCATCTACATATCTTATAACTTCTGAATTTTCTGGTAGATCTTCGTCAGAAATATATTCTAAATCCGAAAGGATCTCTGCCCGATCATCTAGGGACATACTGTCCCAAGTTTTAGCAAAGGCCTTCGACGATAATGCCAGACACAGTATAAGTAAAAAAGATTGAATCAAATTCATAAGCTCTCCCCTACCAAGAGCTTTAAACTGAATCTACTTATGATGTAAAGTCATAAAAAAATCCCACAACCTTTTGAGTCATGGGATTTAGCTGTTTCTTCAAATTTTAATTTTTAAGTGACTAGTATCTGTAATGATCTGGCTTAAACGGACCAGCCTGCTCTAAGTTTAAATATTTAGACTGCTTATCAGAAAGTTGCGTCAGTTTTGCACCCACTTTATCTAAATGCAGAGCCGCTACTTTTTCGTCTAAATGCTTAGGCAATCTGTAAACACCAATTTTATAATTCTTAGTGTTTTGATAGATTTCTAACTGAGCCATCACCTGGTTTGTAAACGAAGCACTCATTACAAATGAAGGGTGACCCGTGGCACAACCTAAATTCACTAAACGGCCTTTGGCTAAAACAATAATTTTCTTACCGTTTTTCATTTCGTGAATGTCGACCTGAGGTTTGATCTCGGTCATTTTTGAATTGGCGTTTAACCACTTCATATCAATTTCAATATCAAAGTGACCAATGTTACATACAATTGCGCCGTCTTTCATTTTTTCGAAATGCTTTTGAGTGATGATGTCGCAGCAACCTGTAGCCGTAACAAAAATATCAGCCATAGGAGCCGCAGCTTCCATCGTTGTCACTTCGTAGCCTTCCATTGCGGCTTGAAGTGCACAAATTGGATCAACTTCAGTCACTAAAATTCTAGCGCCTAAGCCTTTTAAGGATCCTACAGATCCTTTACCCACGTCGCCGTAACCTGCAACAACAACGACTTTACCCGCAATCATCACATCCGTGGCGCGCTTTAAAGCATCCACTAAAGATTCACGACAGCCGTACAAATTGTCAAATTTAGTTTTAGTTACGGAATCATTCACATTGATTGCAGGTATTTTTAATTTACCTTCTTCTAGCATTTTATAAAGATGATGAACACCAGTCGTAGTTTCTTCGGTCACACCTTTGATCTGTTTTAAAATCGTTTCAAAACGTGGTTCGTGCATCATTAGGGTTAAATCCCCACCGTCATCAAGAAGCATATTTGCAGGCTCGTCCCAACCTAAAATAGTCTGCTCTACACACCAAACGTATTCTTCTTCAGTTTCGCCTTTCCAAGCGTAAACAGGAATACCGGCAGCAACCATGGCCACAGCTGCGTGATCTTGAGTGGAATAGATATTACATGAACTCCAACGAACTTTAGCCCCTAAATCCACTAAAGTTTCGATCAATACTGCAGTTTGAATTGTCATGTGGATGCAGCCCGTAATACGAGCGCCTTTTAAAGGAAACTTGCCTTTGTATTCTTGTCTTAAAGACATAAGACCCGGCATTTCACTTTCTGCGATTTGAATTTCTGCGCGACCCCAACGAGCCAACTCGTCAAACTTTTTTGGATCTTCCATAGCTTCTTTGCAGACTCTAAAGTCTACCATTTTATCAGCTAATTTTAATTTTTTTGAGGTCATATTCGTTGACGCTGGGGCTGCTTGCATAAATTCTCCTAGGTTTTTTAAAAATTAAAGCGTGATGTCATGAGATCGCCAAATGAGATGAGTTTAAATGGCAGTCGACGACGTTAAATGTAATGGGGAAAGAATAATAGAGCTCTTGTTAAAGGGCAAAATAATATGTCAAAAATGTGCTGTCTTTAGTCATAATGAAAATGAGTCTCTTGCTAGCTTAAATTGTATACATAATATCTTCGTTTTAAGGAATTTTAATGGCCAAAGAAACTGACACGGTCCTTGCAATGTAACAAAGAGGGCAATGGAAATTAGTCTTTAAACAAATTTAATGTTATCAAGGTACTTTCTAAGGGGTTTTATTATGAATTCATTAAACTTTTTACGACGTTTACTGATATGTCCAATACTTGGTCTGCTTATCACTGTAGAAGTTTTAGCCATAGACCCTAATTTTGTCAGTGATCATTCAAAACAATCGGAAGCTCTTGTGCGCCCAGAGGTAGAAAAGCTATTTTCTCAGTTAACAACGTCTTTACCGATGTCGAATTTTATTAACTTTTCCAAGGGCAAAATTTATATTTCGGGTGGGCGTTTAATTTGGAGAAATCTTGCAGGTTTAGAAAAAGTTCTTGTAAGTTCTGAAGGACACCCCGCGGGTCATTCTTTGTCAGGATTTGAAATTAGTCCTGATGGATCAAAAGTCGCCTACTATACAACTGAAGGTGGACAAGATTTAAAATCCTGGAATGCCATTACAATTTCAAGCACTCCGAAGGTTTTATTGCCGGAAGCGGCTATAAACCGTATGGAAGGTTTTAGCTGGAGTCTTGATAGCCAAGGGTTTTATTACAGTTTCTGGAATGATAAAGAAAAAGTACAAAATAAAGAACTTCCTATCATTGAAGTCAGATACAAAAGTTTATTAAATGGACAAGACCAAGTTGTTTTTGCTCCCGGGTATGCCGAAAACTTCGGGATTACTGAAGTTGATCAGGGACGCACTTTAATTTCATATAGACTATTGGCTCTCAATTCAGGCATCAAAACAACATTTTCTATGTTTAAAGCGACAAAAAATAAAAATGGTAGGCTTGGAAACTGGCAACTTGTTTATCCAAGAAATAAATATGTTGGTGTGTATGTCGGAATTTACGAAAACAAAGCTTTAGTCCTTACAAGCCGCGCAGGAGACACTTATGGGATTGAGGCCATTGATGTTTTAGATAACTTAACAGACGCAGGCCAAACGGGAAATAAAGCTGAAACGCTAGTATCCAGTGATCCAAAAAGAGTTCTTCATATGGCGGAACTCATAAATGACACTTTAGTTTTGCAATACCACACTGTAGATACTCAAGAAGTCTCGGTAAAAATTTTAAATCTTAAAGACAAAACTGAAATTGTGACAAAGATAAAAGATTTAGGCTTAACTGCATTCGGTGATCTAGGAAGATTTAAGTTTGGTCCAAAAAGCCAAGTTGCACGCGCAGTTTATGCCGATGTTATGAATGGGGATCATGTTCTTGAAATCGATCTAAAAACATCTTCATTAAAGAAACTTCAAAATTTAAAGCCTCTAGATTTTAATTCTGAAGATTTTAAATATGAACACACAAGTTTTATAGCTGAAGATGGTACCGAAATTACAGGTAAATTATTTACGCCCAAAAACAAAAAACCTAAATTTGTTTTTATTAGATATTATGGATGGATTTCAATTAAAAATGCGCCGGAGTCTAAAGAAGTTCAGGCAGTTTTAAAAGCTGGTGGAGCTTATTTTGTAGCGGATATGCCTGGTGGTGGTGAAAAGGGTGCTGAATGGTTCATTAAAGGCTCTAGGCAGCGTCACAAAATGGTGAAGTACATCAGCGAAGCAAGTTCATTTCTACAAAAGAAATTAAATTTATCGGCAGAAGAAGTTGTTGCCATGGGAAGATCTTGGGGTGGGCTAACATCATTTCTTCTTGCAAGATACTATGGGTCAAATTTTGGAGTCATTGCACCTGTTGTGCCGGTTTTGGATATTGAAGATATATTTAAGAATGCCTGGTTTGGACGAATTGCACATTCAGATTTAGCCCCATTCATCGATGAGGAAGGTAATTATATTTTAGATGATGCTTTTTGGAATTACGTCGAAAGTTTAAATCCCTTACGAATTTTAGATTCTTTATCAACAACCGTTAAAATATTTTTACTTACAAATGGAGCTGATGACAGAGTAGATCAAGGCGGGGCCCAAGAAGCTGAATTCGCCGAAAAACTTTTAAATCGTATTGGTAAAGATAATTTCTTGTACCACAGATCTAAAGCAGGAAACCACGGCACAAGATACTATCAAATTTTACTACTTTCCTATCTGGCTCAGAAGTACAATTCGGATTTATTAACAGAAGCAAGTGCGAATTCTTGTTCTGCTTACCTTAAGCGATAATCTAGTGGGTGGCATCTTAAGTCTAAAAAGAAACGGCATTAGTATCTAAAACTTAATTATCACTTACAAATGTTTTTGAGCGAAAATTTTTGAATTTCTATCGAGGCATTACAGTCAACTTTTGGGTCTACCTTTCCATCTGCTAGATCTTCATAATATTTATTTATGTTTGCAGTTTTTGATAAAAAAGCAATAGCCGTCGATTTCCTATTTATTTTCACAGATTCTGGTTTTAAATTGCAAACCGAAAAAGAATCTAAAACTTTAAGTTTTGTAAAATCGTCGCTTTCTCCATTACAACTTGCTCTTAGTTGCACGATAAAATTTTGCCCAAGGACATGTCCTTCGTCCCGAACCGTAAGATAAACGAATTGATCATCTATTAAATTAATTTTTTTAAGTAATCTTACTTTATGCGTGGTCTGATCAACGATCTGTATTTCATCATTCGCATGTGAAGTCGAAACAAATACAAACTGTAAACATATGATAATTATCGCTTTCATGAATTACCCCGCACACAATGGAAATGATAAATGGATGTGATCATTATGAAGAGAATTGCCACCAAGCTTCGATGACGTATGCCCGATCGAACCTTTGTATTCAGTGTCGCTGGGCTTGCAACTTGAGGGCATAGAATCCTTCCAACATTGTCTGAAAGAATCATAAAAAACGGCTTGCTGGCCATTATAATCTCGAAGCAAAGTGCTGACTTTATAGTTTTTTCCGGCAGCGTCCACTAAGTTAAAATTTTTAATGTCTAAGGCTCTGGCGTAAGCGTGATGACTTAAACGCGACGATCCTCGGGCCAATCTATCATTATAACTGCCTAAGTGATTGATAAATACTTTTTGTGGATCTGGATATTTTGCGTCTTTGGCAGCGCTGAATGTGCATTTGTAGAATATTTTATTTAGATTTCGACTAAATTTTTCTTCGATAAACGCACGACCACATTTAAGGTCACTGTCGTATCCGCCCTCAGAACGATAGTTTTGTTTACATCCATCCCAGCGCTTTGCCGGACCACGGGCTAATGAAAACGTTTGAGATTCAATGAAAAATGTATTTTCTAAGGAAGCGGTTTCTTGCACTGGAGGTTTCATATCAATGATCTCTTCTTCTTTTTCTTCCTCGGGCGCTTCAAAGTCGTCATCAATAGTGACATCATCGAAGTCATCTATAGATCCTAGATTTTCAACCGTTAAATCCTGAAAAGAACATGCCGCTGTGAAAATAAAAACAGGTGCAAGAATCCAAAACTTTAACTCTCTCATGTCTAGACTTACGGCTAACTAGAGACTCAAGTTTAATGTCTTAAAATTTGTCGAAATTATTAATAGTAAATTTGTATTTTTTAAGACGTTTCATATCAATCTGGTACGATTATGGGGCCCATGAGAACTGAATTAAAATGGAGTTAACCATAGATTAAATTAACTTATTTATAGAAAGCGTTTAGCTTCGGCAACCACACGAAAACCGCGACCAATTTTACATTGAAGGTCTTTAGGATTATTTAGACGAGCCTCGAGCTTTTTAGTGTCCACGAACCTTGGCGCGTAGTATTTGCCATCACAGTGAATGGCTGCAAGACCGTTTGGGTTACAACCATTCTCTAAAGTCACAATGGCGCCATTAGGTAATTTAGAAAAACTAAATGCACCGTCGCGGCTTAAGGGCGCGGATATATCCACAAACCCTCTGTAGGCTAAGTACATTTCCCAAAAGTGATGGGCGCTATCTAGAGAATATTCTTTATCTTTGAAATCAATAGCTCTTGCTTTTTTAAGAGCAGACACTACATATACCGGCGAATTCGAAAATTTAAGTCCAGCATTATCCTTCACGGCCACACACACATCAGACGGGTTTCTAAGTAATCGACCTGCAATAGTGTCCGTTGAAGCTAAGCTTCGAGTTAAGTCTTTATTTTTTGGTGAATAGTCTGAATTTTGGATCATCAATCTAAACTTCGAAGTGTCGAATTCACCAGTATAAGAATAATTTTTTTTGTAAGCACGCACATGCTTAGCAAATTCATTAACTTTGGTTTTCGAGCTCTGAGCCGGTGCTGAAACCTGAGCTTGAGCGGGGAATAAAAAACTGAAAAACAGCAAACCCACTGAAATCGTAAATAGTTTTATTTTGACGGAAAGCAGTGGCTTTGACGAATTTATTTTTTTAGGATTTAAGCTTTTCATAATCCTCACCTATTCCCGAATCACAATGATTTCAACGCGTCTGTTTTTTCGGCGGTCTTGTTCTGACAAACCTAAGGATACAGGGCGACGCTCGCCAAACGCATCATAGTTCATTAAACTTCCAGGCACTTTAGCTTTCTTAAATAAATCGTAAACGGCTTGAGCGCGCCTTAAACCTAAATTTTCATTGTATGAAGTCGAGCCTTTGAAGTCTGTGTGGCCCCAAATTTCTAGCGATTTAAATGGATTATTCTTTAAGTAGCTTAACACTTTTCCTAAAACCACTTTCGAAGCCGAATCAAATTCCGCAGAATCAAAATCAAACTCAATATTATTCAAAATGATTTTCTGGTTCAGTTGTTCTGGAGGGAGTTCAGACACATCTTGATTTGAATCAAACTCTTGTGTGCTTTGAATCAAAGCTTGTTTCGCAGGTAATACAACAGGCTCTTCAAACACAGGGACTTGCTCGGCCACAGGAGCTGGATCTTCATTTGAAGTTGCTGACTCTAAAAAATCCTCAGTCATGTCTTCTTCAACTTGTTCTTCAACTTGTTCTTCAACGTCTGACACTGTCATCGGTTCAGGAGTTTCTTCTTTAATGGTTTCAACACTAACTACAGGTGGTGCTAGCTTTTCAGGTAAAACTGCAGACTCACGTTTTTTCTTAACTGGCTGTTCTGCGATTTTTTCGGCTTTAGGTTTTTCTTCTTTTGCTGCTTGAATTTTTGCGACTTGGTTTGAAAAACCAAATGGATACTGAAATCCTAAGAAGCCTCTAAATGCAGGTGTCGATGCGTCGACAAAACCTAGAATACTCCATTTTTTAGCATCTAAGGTTTTTGCAGTTTCGACAGAAGTAAAATCAACTTGGGAAGCTCCGGGACCGAATGAATTTACAGTGGATAAAGAATTAGAAGCCTTTGCATCTAAGCTTAAAAAAATAATTATTAGAGCAATAAGACCGTTCACCACAGTATCATATCGAGACTTCGACCATGAACATTAAGGTAATAGGTTTAAATCTAGCCCTTAGGCGAAGCTTATAACTTCAGAGCCAGACAGGGTCATTATTTCGTATCCAGTATCTGTGATTAGGACTGTGTGTTCGAATTGTGCGGATAAACACTTATCTTTAGCCTCGTAATACCTGATGCTAGAATTAGGTATAGCAAATTCAATAATAGGCGACGCAGTCTCGTTTACCATCGGTTCCACAGTTATGCAGGTCCATGGTTTTAGTTTATAGCCTTGCCCTTTTTTTCCAATCGAGGGCACGAAAGGTTCGTCGTGAAAAATTCGGCCGATTCCGTGACCACCAATTTCTTCGACAACGTAAAAACCTTTTCGACTTGCATATCTTTGAATGGCGTAACCAATGTCGCCTACCGTAGAGTCAGGGGACACTTGCTGAATTCCTTGATGCATAGAATGATATGCAGTTTCCGTTAGCTTTCTAGCCCCATTGGAAACCTCGCCCACATAAAATGTCGCTGAAGTGTCACCAAAGTAACCGTCCAAGATACAAGTGACATCTACATTGATGATGTCGCCGTCTTTAAGTATCTCTTTTGCTCTAGGAACCCCGTGACAGATGCATTCATTAACCGAGGTACAAACAGACATGGGAAACCCGTGATAGCCTAGCGGGGCTGGCACAGCTCCTGAGGACAAAGTGTAATCATGGACTATTTGGTTAATTTCAAGAGTAGAAATCCCAGGTTTAATATATTTTTTTACATTCAGAAGAGTTTCCGCAGCAAGCTTCCCAGCTTTTTGCATCCCTTCAACAAAAGATTTGGTATCCGCGTTCATATCCGGCAACCATAGCGTAAAATAAAAAAAGCCTCAACTAAGAGGCTCTTTTTTTATTTAATAATTAAAACTTAGAATCTATTTTAAATGACCACTTACAATTTTAGTCATTTCAAACATTGAAACTTGTTTTTTACCGAAGATAGGCATTAATTTATCATCAGCATTGATGTTTCTTCTGTTCTGAGCATCTTGAAGATTGTTCTTTTTGATGTAAGCCCAAAGTTTTTTAACAACTTCAGTTCTTGGAAGAGCTGCAGTTCCTACAACTTGTGCTAATGCAGCGCTTGGCATTAAGGCTTTCATGAAAGCAGCGTTAGGCTTTCTTTTAGTCTTAGCTTTTGGAGCAGCTTTTGCTTTTACTACTTTTTTTGCTTTTGGAGCAGCTTTAGCTTTTTTAGCTGGTTTAGCAGCTTTTGCTTTTACTACTTTTTTCTTTGCTGGTGCTTTCTTTGTTACTTTCTTAGTTGCTTTTTTTGCAGCTTTCTTTTTTTTGGCCATTTAAAAATTCCTCCGATTAAAGGCTTAAACTTCATCTTTAATGATATCTATTTCTTTACTCTTGTAAACATTTTAATTCGAAATTTTTCGATATTGTATTCTCTTAGGTTGTAAATCATCGACTCCGAGACGTTTTTTCAAGTCTTCTTCATACTCAGAATAACTTCCAGGGAAAAATTCAATATGGCTATTTCCCTCGAAAGCCATAGTGTGAGTGCATATCCTGTCGAGGAACCATCTATCGTGACTGATCACAAGGACGCAACCGCCAAAAGATTCGATCGCTTCTTCGAGGGCACGCATAGTATTCACATCCAAGTCATTCGTCGGCTCATCGAGTAAAATAACGTTGGCACCCTCGGCCAAAAGCTTCGCTAACTGCACTCGGTTGCGTTCTCCGCCCGATAAATTGCCAACTTTCTTCTGTTGATCAGACCCGGAAAAGTTAAATTTCGAAACATAGGCGCGTGAATTCATCTCTTTATCACCGACTTTCATTAAGTCTTCACCACCGGAAATCTCTTCCCAAACGGTTTTTTCACCATTTAAATTATCACGTGACTGATCTACGTAAGCGAGTTTTACAGTCTCGCCCACTTGCAGTTCACCACTATCTGGTTTTTCTTGGCCAACGATCATTCTGAAAAGTGAAGTCTTACCTGCACCGTTTGGTCCAACTATGCCTACAACCCCACCAGCTGGGATATCAAAACTTAAATTTTCAAAAAGAATTTTATCGCCATATTTTTTAGAGATATTTTTAGCTTCAATGACTTTCTTACCTAATCTTGGACCAGGAGGAATATATAGTTGAAGTTCCGCCAACTTGTCTTTTGATGGCTCTTTCAACATCGCTTCATAATTCGAAATACGTGCTTTGGCTTTAGCTTGTCTGCCTTTAGGGTTTGTACGAATCCATTCTAATTCTTTTTCTAAAGTTTTATTTCTTGAAGCTTCAGATTTAGCTTCTTGTTGCATACGTTTATTTTTTTGATCTAACCATGATGAATAGTTTCCTTTGAAAGGAATACCTTCCCCGCGATCAAGTTCTAAAATCCAACCGGCGACGTTATCCAAGAAATATCTATCGTGGGTTACAGCTATGACTGTTCCAGGGAATTTCGCTAAATAATGTTCAAGCCATGTGACAGATTCGGCATCTAAATGGTTGGTTGGTTCATCTAATAATAAGATGTCAGGTTGAGATAACAATAATCTAGCTAAAGCCACACGACGTTTTTCACCACCAGAAAGTTTATCAACAGCTGATTCACCAGGTGGACATCTTAACGCTTCAACAGCCATGCTGATAGTTTGATCCACGTCCCAACCATTCACAGATTCAATCTTTTCTTGAATGGACCCTTGTTTTTCGATAAGTTTATCCATCTCTTCTGGTGTGATATTTTCGTCACACATTTTTTCGCTCAAAGAATTGAATTCTTTCAACCAAATGGGCAACTCACCCATGCCATCCAAAATATTTTCGTGAACAGATTTTTCGGGATTGAGTTCTGGTTCTTGCTCTAAATACCCAAGTTTAAAATCGCGGGCCGGAAAAGATTCACCTAAAAACTCTTGATCAATTCCTGCCATAATTTTTAAAAGAGTACTTTTTCCTGATCCGTTTAAACCTAAAACGCCGATTTTTGCGCCGTAAAAATAAGATAGATAAATATTTTTTAGGATATACTTAGAAGGCGGGATCACTTTACTGACACCTTTCATTGTATATATGATTTCTTCAGCCATTTTAAACTCCTTATATGAATTCAATGATTATTATGGATTTGTTCCCCTTGCGAAGCGAAATAAGGTACAAATTTTTCTTGTCAAAGATGTTTAAGGACTTACACTAATGGAATGTCATCAAAAAATGAAGTCAAAAATGACGATAGAAGCGAAGTAAAAATTTATAAAATTCGCGAAGAGTTATCTCTAGCCTTGAATAATTGGCAAGATATCGAATCAAACCCCAATAAAGCAGTAGAGAAGAAAGACCAATCGGTTCCTTCTCCACGAAAAAAGAAGCTTTTAAAAGAAATAAAGCTACAGCTAGAGTCATTGTAGTTAGAATCAGAGGACGTTATGAAGAACATCTTTAAAAGTAAAAAAGAAGTTGTTGCCGCAGTTTTAGCCGTAGCTATCTTCGCAACTTTTACCATTTTTAATCCCTTCGAACTTATATTTAGTCAGTTCAGGAAAGACGATAACCTTTCCAATTGTGTAACTTCCTTAAGTGAAGCCAAAGATACATTAAAATTTATGTATTCACTGTCGGGTGTTCCTGAGGACAAAATGGATACAGCTTTAACTGAAGCGGTCCTAGACACTTGTAAATGTATGATTGCTGCTGCCGGCAAAAATGACGTCAAAGCTTTTATTGAAAATGAAGATAATAGCCCCGTGATGCAAAAATGTAGCGAAGACGTGACTAAAGCGACGATTGATAAGTATTCAACTGGGACTAGTGAGGATATTTAAAAAGCTCCATCAGAAGTGCTTGACGCAGGACTGTTTTCTTTTCGATTTTGTATAGTAGACGGCTGTCTTTGCTTTACATCCAATTCAGCAGTTCTTGTTAAAGCAGGCACGCCGGGCTTGTACGAAGCTTGACGTATTCGACACAATTCAGAATTCGACTGACTTAAATTGACCTCGTTGGACTCTCCGAAAAGTGTTCTCATAAATTTAAAAGCGTTATCGCAATCTTTACCTTTGTCTTTAAAAGCTTGTGGCATTGTGATGTAAGCGGCCATGACCTCTGCAAATTCTTCTTGTGGATTTTTTCCTGCATATGAAGTTATTTTACAATTTCCACCTTTCATGTATTCATTATAAGCGTTGTAACGTTTGCCATCTTGGCAACCACCAACATAATGAGCAATCTCATGCGCGATCAAGGCCATGTTGTCCACGCCACCATGTTCTGTTTCTCCGTTCATGCCCGTTTTATTTTGATTTCCAGGACAAAGTTGGATTTGAGATTCGTAGCGTCTGGAATTCGTACACGAGGAATTACCATTATCAAAAATTATACTTATCTTTTCACCAGATTTTAGTGCATCCATTGAACCATCACCCAGCCCTTCATAGGCACTCAGAATTCTGGCGACTGCTATCATTCTTTCGTCGCTGATGTCAGCTAAAGGCGTTAATCCACTTGCGGGTCCGCGATCTTTAGGTAAGGAACCTGTAGACACTTCCACATTGTTTCGGCGTAAAATTTCTGCCGCATTCGCAGGAGTTGAAGGAGGTAAACATTCACCTAAGGCTGCCGTTGGCGTTAGTTTAACAAGACTAGAATTTAGCTCCACTTCATTAGGACTGACTCTGCCTTCAGCAGCAAAACCGTAAACCATAAAAAGGGTTAAGAAAATCAACTTTTTTGATAAGGCATATAATTTATTATTGGCAGACAACTTTCACCTCTTTAAAATTCACAGATTTATTATTGACCGGGGTTGAAAAATTAACTTTCGAAATTAAACTTGCAGGTACTTTCGTATACTTTTTTATAACTTTTTTGCTAGTTTCTTCTTTTTCAGCTATGACGACTAATTTTTTTTGATCTTCCAAATGAAATCGATAACCGAAAAAATCAAATAAGTTCACGTACACACCCATAGTCCCGGCTTCATCCTTGTGTTTAAGCTCGCTTAAAAGAAATTTTTCGGATTTAAAAACTAGCTTTTGATTTTGAGCCGTCAAACCTGAAAATTCACAATCTATTTCATTCACCTGACTGACGGGAATTTTTGAACTGGACTTCAAGGATTTAAGCTCCACATGTTTTAAAGCTTGGGCCTTAAAAAAAGTTAAACTTAAGATTGTAAAAATCAAGATCTGAAGCACTAAGACTTATCGAGAATTAATAGAATTTCATGAAGCCGGCGGTCATAAAAATTTTAACGACAAAATTTGAACAATACGTCCCAAAACGAGACGGTTTATAAGATTGAAGATTACATTTCAGATTTAAAAATTCGATTTTGCATCATCAACTGATTTTTAATGTTAGCTTCGGTGGCAACCTCTGGATTTAGCCATTCGATTATGACAGCGTGACCCAGACTTTCAGGGTCATTCTGAAGATAATTTTTGACCAAGGAAATAAACTTAAAATCTTCTTTAAGCTGAAAAGAAAGTGTCGGATCAAAAATTGTTTTTTCAAAAACATTCTTTAAATACTCTTCTGGCGTATACGTATCTGCGTATTTTGAATACCCGCGAATTCGCGCACCAGCTCTGATCCTTAAAAGTTTCAATTTACAGACCAGTTCCCGGCGGGCTTTGTAAAGCATTCGACCCAAACCTTTACCTTGATAATCGGGATCGACCATAACTTCTGCACCATAAAGTGTTCGTCCATTTTCAATATTATGGTTGGTGAATAGACCTCGATCGGTAAATGAACTCCAAGAATCCGAATTTTCGTAATCTTCCCAAGACACAACTAAGCTTGAACACATTCCTACAATTTTTGTCGTCGAAATTTCTTCAATCACAAACTGACCTGCTTCGAACACATTAATATGTGAGTTCAGCTGCTCTTCATTCCATGGTTTTGTAAAAGGATAAACTTTAAGACAAAGTTCTTTGATATCCGGATAGTCGGATGGATTTGTATTTCTTAATCGAAAGCCGTTTTGTTCAAAAAAAATCATAAAATAATATTTTGAACCACATCAATCAGCTCATTTGTTCTTTGGCTGTCTCGTAAAGGCAACACAGTACCTTGGGATCTGGCCTCGTCGATCAACTTCATATTTAAATCACCAATAACCATGGACTCTTGGTTTGCAATACCTTCCGCTAAAATGCCATCTCTAGAAAATGCAAAATCCGAAGGGTTCAAAATGGCAGCTTGTCCGTAGTTTAAGGAAACCGCGGGTACCATAGGTAACGAACCCACAGTTGCCGAGTGGACAACATACATTTGATTTTCTATGGTTCTGGCATGAGCACAATATCTCACACGTAAAAAACCCTGGCGATCATCAGTGCAACTAGGAGTAATTAGGATCTGTGCCCCTTGCAAAGCCGCAACCCGTGCAATTTCTGGAAATTCCACATCGTAACAGATAGCCACAGAAAACTTACCGAAGTCGGTTTCAAAGATTTTTAAATTCTTTCCAGAAGACACATGCCAGTCTTCGGTTTCAAAGCGTGTCATGTGTAACTTGGATTGATAATTACTATTTCCATTGGGACTAAAAACATGACAGCGATTGTAAACAGTTTCTTGATCTTCGCTCAGTGAAGGAATTGTTCCCGCTACAATATAAATGCTGTGTTTTTTTGACAGCTTTCGCATAAGTTCGCACACGCGCTCTTCTTGTTTAGCCAAATCACGAATTTGAACCGCAATTGGCTTTTTAATATCACCAAGAGTTAATAACTGAGTTGTAAAATACTCTGGGAAAACCACCATTCTGGATTTGTAATCTGAAGCTGTTTCAACAAGTGAACTGACTTGAGCTTCGAAATCGTCAAAAGATCTTACTGGGCGAATAAAATACTGAAGGGAGGAAACACGAACTCTTTTTTCCAAAATACAAATCTCCTTGAATAGATTCAAATAAACTAAATACAACCGTCTAGTCTAAGGTAGGTTTAGATTACGCTTGCGCCTAAGTGCGCAAGCCATTATTGCTGGCGCGTAGGTATCTGTAACTAAACCAAAGATTAAAGTATACAACTAATTCGTTAATTGGCTAGGAATAATGCTGCTAATACACCTAAGGTAAGCAAAGCTGCTGCTGTGTTATTAGTGTTAGAACTATGAATGATAGGAGTGTATGTGGTTGTGTATCGTACACCAATATTTGTATTTAAAGATGCATTTAATAATCCTAAATTCACATAATAATAGCCGCCGTAAGACACATGCCCCCAACCTGCTCCGCCAATAGACATACATATTTCGCGGTATGATCCATTGGTGTAGTGATAGTTTGAATTTGTGTGTTTTAAGTCGCTTGCATATCTTGGATCGTAATTTACATCGTACGAAAATGGGGAACGAACTACAACTTCACCAATATCGCAACCTTGAGGCTGAACGTCAGGTAATGGATTACAAATTGTTAAATCATTACGAGATCGATACCATTCACCATCAGCATGATTATAGTAAGCATTGCTTGGGCAGGCTTTAGTACTAGCCTTACTGCCACCACTGTCACCACCGCAACCTATAAGGGCGATTGTAGTTAAGGTTACAAACACAAAACATAAATTTTTTAGTAGAGCTTCGTTTTTCATCAAGAAAGATAGAGCAAACTGTAGGCCGCTTAAAAAGCTTTAAACAAATTTTAATCACAACAAAGTGACAAAATTTGTCACTTTGTTGTGATTCAGAGCTAATTTTTGACGTAAATAGATTTAGTTCCGCTCAACAAATTGTAACTAAAATTGATAAGTTGCGATGGGTTAGTTGATGATGTTCTTAAATAAATAACTGGCCCCGTATCCCCCGAAGGAATTTGCAAAGAGCCACTGGTTCCCAAAGACGTCATACAAAAGTCATCGGTAAAAACCTCTAAGGTCGATGAAGTAAAGTTGATGGTTTTAGGATTTGAAGATGTGTTCACTAAGGTCGCTTCGTACTGATTTACAAGAGTTAGCATAAAGGGTCCCGAACACACCATGTTTGTTATATCCGTGGGACCTAACAGTTGAACTTCGCTTTCAATGCCTAGCGGGAAAATGAAGGTGGCCAGAAAATCAAGAATATACATTGCGGAATAAGGATCTGGGATAACCGTTGGACTAAGCCGAGTTTGACCTGGAGGGGCTTTAAATTTCACGTAAACAGTTTCTAAACTTATATTCCGTTGGGAGGTGATTTCGTTTTGACAATTGGAATCTGAATAAAAATCCAAATCGCTAGCATTAGAAATCCTATAGTTTCTAGAACTCAGAGGAATTTTTGTGCCGTCAAAACTAAAATAAGAAACGATATATTTATAACACTGGTTTTGTACAGCGCTTGTAGGGCCTAACAACTTAAACCCTTCACCGATTTGGTCGACGATTTTTAACGAACCGTAAGTGTTATTATTAATACTAAAATGACCAACTTTTATTTCTGTGTTGGGTGTTGTAAATCGGAAATAATAATCAGAGTCTGCATTATTAATATTCGTAGTCTCAATTGGGACTTTCATCCAACGGGCAAATATCGAAATTCCAATAGGTATTGTAAAACTTGGACTGCTATTTGTGTCG
>JANODG010000093.1:0-3958 GCA_031412575.1 Bdellovibrionales bacterium | reverse complement strand
CTCAAACAGTCCTCGCTTCGCTGCGGAACTCGTTTTTTAAGACAATAGGAATTAGTCGAACGCTTAAAATCCAAATACAGCTGATTCAATTCAAAAATTTTTACGTTAAATCTGCCTTACATATTCATAGAAAGTATATTTATATTTGTCATCCTCTGATGGTCTTTGATCTATGATTTTAAATTCTTTATCCGAAAGAGTTGGATAATAGGCGTCAGCTTCTACATTGGTGTGCACTTTCGTAAGGTAAACTTTATCGACTAAGTTTAATGACTGTTTATAAATTTCGCCGCCGCCAACGATGAACACCTCTTCGATGGCTTTGGACTCGGCCACGGTGTTCGCAAGCTTAATAGCCTCTGGAATAGATGACGCCATTAAAACACCTTCAGGGTAGTCGCCCATTTTTGATGTTTTAGAAATTACAATTGTCGTTCGTTTAGGAAGGGGCCGGCCAATGCTTTCGTAAGTTTTTCGTCCCATGATGATGACGGAGTTTAAAGTTTTTTCTTTAAAAAACTTTAAATCCTCAGGAATACTCCACGGCAAATCGTTTTTAACACCAATCGCGTTGTTATCACTGGCGGCTACAATATGGCTTAATATCATACCGAAACCTCAGCCTTGATGGCTGGATCTGGTTTGTAATCCAAAAGAGTAAAGTCGTTAAAATCAAAAGCAAATAAATCTTTAATTTCCGAATTCATAATCATTCGAGGTAAAGGCTTTGGTGTTCTTTTTAATTGAGTTTCTACTTGCTCGAAATGGTTATGATAAATGTGTACATCCCCAAAAGTATGAATAAATTCACCAGGAACTAATCCACAAACTTGCGCCATCATCATTGTTAGAAGTGAATAACTTGCGATATTAAACGGAACACCTAAAAATAAATCCGCACTACGTTGATAAAGCTGACAACTTAAAGTGCCATCACCCACGTAAAACTGAAAGAACGCATGACATGGCGGTAAAGCCATTTGATCCACTTCCCCGGGATTGTAAGCTACAACTAAATGTCTTCTTGATGCTGGATTATTTTTTATGGAATTAATCACATTCACGATTTGATCGACCGTTCGACCGTCCGCGGCCTGCCACGAGCGCCACTGAGCACCGTAAACTCGCCCTAGTTCACCATTTTCATCGGCCCAGTCATTCCAAATTCGAACACCATTGTCTTGAAGATATTTAACGTTGGTATCGCCTTTTAAAAACCATAATAGTTCGTAAATGACAGATTTAAGATGCACTTTTTTAGTGGTCACTAAAGGGAAACCTTCTTTAAGATCATAGCGAAGTTGGTGGCCGAAAAGACTGCGCGTCCCTGTCCCTGTTCTGTCTTTACGATCTAAACCTTGGACATATACTTTTTCCATCAAATCTAAGTAGGATTTCATTTTGGCCTCATGCTTTATAGAATTGATTTATAATACCACCAGACAGAACCCCTTTAAACAGAAGTTCTTAGACTTTGCACTGCAATGAAAAGATAGTTTTGTTGAGAGTAAGACCCATAATTTCTATCATTTTACTTTGCCAGTTAAATTTGAGTTAGGGTCGTATATATGTCACTCCTAGGATTGACCTTTGTTGCAAGGCTTCCTAAAACTACCTTATGGAAATCAGAGACCCTATCCATGGTTCAATTGCCTTAACTTCGGTTGAAGTGTCTATTTGTGACTCTTTAGAATACCAACGCCTTCGTGCTATCAAACAGCTTGGTTTTTCGGAGTTTAGTTTTCCTGGGGCGACTCACAATAGGTTTTTACATTCCGTAGGCGTAAGTCACTTAGCCGGCCATGCTTTCGACACTATCTTTAAAAATTATCCGTTTAAAGATTTTAAGACTAAAAACAGCTTAAGACAGTGCGTAAAGCTTGCAGCTCTGTTACATGACATTGGACATGGACCATTAAGTCACACGACGGAAGAAGTGATGCCTCTGTTGTCAGAACTAAATATTAAAATTTATAAAGACCAAAACAGAATTACAGATCGTCAAGCCAACCACGAAGATTACACTATTGCTTTTATTACGGAATCTGAAATCACAAAAATAATTGAAGCCCATGGTGAATTTGAAGCCTTGCATGTGGCTGCTTTAGTAGATTCTAACATAAAGCTTACTGATGATTTTTTTGTTGTTGATGGCGTTGATTTTAGACCTATCTTAAGTCAGTTAGTAAGTTCTGAACTTGATGTGGATCGCATGGATTATCTTTTACGAGACGCTTATTTTTGTGGAACAAATTACGGAAACATAGAGTTGTCTTGGTTAACCGCAAATTTAACTTACACTCAAGTGCAAGACAAATTACATTTGGCCTTAAACCGTAGGGCCCTTTACACATTTGATGACTTTTTACTTTCACGTCATCACATGCACTTGATGGTTTATTTCCATCACAAAGCGATTATTTATGAAGAAATTTTAAATAGGTATTTAAAATCAGAAAATTGTACCTTTAAACTTCCATCGAGCTTGAGAGAATACATTAAGTGTACGGATTATTCTTTATATGAACATTTAAACGAAGCTCAGAATATTAATGTCTGGGCTAAACGAATTGCAACTCGAACTCCATACAAAGTTTTATTTGAAACCCATTCTGACAATGCCAGCGATAAAATTGCAGGCATCAAATCAAAACTTAAAGCCGAAAATGTCGATTACATCTACGTCAGTTCCGAAGCTCGATTAAGTAAGTACCACGGAGCTACACCTCAAGATCAGGCCTACAATATTTATGTCGTTGACCACTACGACAAATCTATCAAACCGACCAGAATCCAAGACACCACTGAAATATTCAGCCGCTACGAAAAAATGCGTATGATCGAACGTATCTACGTCGCTCCAGAACTTCGAAGCCAAGCCGCCAACCTCATCAAATAACAAAAGGTGCCAGGTTCCGAATGCTGGTCACATAGCGTCACCCAATAAGTGCCAGGTTCTTTTTCGGAATTCTTATCGCCGAACCGAAACTCTCAATTAAGAATAAAAACGATTAGAGTATATTTATTTGAAATTCGATAAGCTATGTCCGGCAATTATCTTCGCAAAAAAGGTATAGCACTTAAATTTTAAAATAATAAACACTTCAAAGCAGAAAAGACTTCTTAGCTTCGAGAACTTTAAGAATTATTGGATAATTTTGTAGATCAATCGGAAGGCAACAAGAATTAAAACTGTTTTGTAGAAATACACAAATAATCTTGGATTTAGTTTTTTAAGAATTCCTACGCCTAAAGATGTTCCGATAATTGTTCCCACAAGCATTAAGCCGATAATGTTGGAGTACTGTAAGTATTCAAACCCTAGTGTTAAGAAAACTGGGATTTTTAGAATGTGTGTCACCATCTGACAACTGGCTTGAGTCGAAATTATTTCTTCTTTGGTGTAATCATCGCGTATGAAAAATGGCGCTAAAAAGGGCCCGGTTGCTCCGATGATTAAGCCCAGAAATCCAGAAATAAAACCGACGACTCCGTACTGCCAAGGCTTTAATAAAATTGAAGGTAAATTTTTAGGCTTAAAGACCATATAAAAAATAAAAATTACGATCATAATCAAGGGAATTTTTTCTGAAGGTAAACTTTGAATAAAATAATAAGATATGAAAGCACCAATCGGCGCGCCAATTAAAAAGTACTTAAAAATTTCTACGTTTAAATTTTTTCTCAAATAGAAAGTTCGCAGGCTATTACTTAATAGCTGAACAATGCCGTGCATGGGAATAACTGCACTCATTGGTAATACCAACGTCATACATGCTAGAAGCGTTACTCCGCCAGCCATTCCAACGACACCTGATATCGCGGCAGTCGTTATTGAAACTAAAAACAAAAATACATAAATCACTTTGCACCAATGAAAACTGAAATTTAAATTTTGAATAGCTTAGCGCTTATGTCCGAAAGCGCCAATTCCGAAAAAGAACCTGGCACCTTTTGG
>JANODG010000092.1:0-3456 GCA_031412575.1 Bdellovibrionales bacterium | reverse complement strand
CGGCCGTGATTGTTAAGTTCATCATTTTTTGGGCTCTGAACTTACCATTCATCATCACAGGTTTATCTGTGATTTTGTACATACCCAAAATTGCAACTTCGGGATGGTTAATGATTGGAGTTGCATAACTACCACCTACACTACCAATGTTAGTGATCGTAATTGTGGCGCCTTTCATTTCTTCTAATTTTAATTTTCCGTCACGTGCGCGAGTTGCAAGATCAGTAATTTCTGAACTTAATTGCAAAATAGTTTTGTGATCCGCATCGTGAATTACAGGAACCATCAGACCATTGGGTGTGTCGGCAGCAAATCCAAGGTTGAAATATTTTTTATAAACAATCTCTTCGGCTTGATCATCAATGCTAGCATTGAACATCGGAAATTCTTTTGTCGTCGCAATTAAAGCTTTCATCACAAATGGCAAGTACGTGATTTTAACTCCGTACTTTTCGCCAACAGATTTTGCAGCTTCTCTGAATTTCACAAGCTCTGTCACGTTGGCTTCATCCATCAACGTAAAGTGAGGAATCACATGTTTTGACATTTGCATGTTGGCCGCAATTTTCTTACGAACACCACGCATCGCTACGCGCTCTTCTTGACCTGCTGAAAATGTTTGAAAGGCTGGTTTTGGAATTTCTAAAACTGGTTTTGATTTTCCCGGAGTAGACATTGGTTGTGAAGTCGTTGCGGGAACAAATGATTTCGCAATTGCAGAACCTGAAGAAGAACCGACAGTCGCGCCGACAGATGACCCACCAGACACAGACATCACATCATCACGAGTCACTCGTCCCGCAAGACCAGAACCTGATACATCATTGATGTCGATGGACATTTCACGAGCTAATCTGCGCGTTGAAGGAGTAGCTAAAACTTTAGATTGAGCTGCCGGTGGCACCACATCCATAGATTTTGCGGACATTGTATTTTCTGGACGGACAATTTGAGATTTAACCGGAGCTGTAGATGCAGCTGCCGCGTGTGCTCCGTTTGATGCAGGAGCAGATTTAGTTTCCACAGCTTTAGCTTTAGAGCTCCCTGCGGCCGTGTCTAAAATCAACATTACTTTACCGATAGGAACAACATCACCTTCGCTGACTTTAAGTTCTTTAACAATCCCAGCTTGAGATGTTGGAACTTCAACAGTGGCTTTATCGGTCATAACTTCGGCTACAGGTTGGTCGGCCTCGACTGAGTCTCCGACTTTAACAAGCCATTTGACCATTTCACCTTCTGTAACGCCTTCACCAACATCTGGAAGTGCAACTTCTATCTGAGACATAATTTCCTCTCTTTTTAAATTATTAAATTTTTAGTTTCTAAAATATTGAATTATAAATGTTTATAAAACGTTTTGCTCTTGTTCAATTGGTTGATTTTTTCTTTGTTTTTCAACCATACCTTTCATAAAAAATTCCCCAGCACGGTACGAACTTCTCACTAAAGGTCCACTAGCCACATACAAAAACCCCATCCCTTCAGCCACTGTCTGCCAGTGCTGAAATTTTTCTGGAGTTATATACTCTTGAACCATCAAGTGACGTCGGCGTGGTTGCAAGTACTGACCAAAAGTAACTACATCACAACCCACAGACCTTAAATCATCAAGACATTCTTGAACCTCGGCATCGGTTTCGCCTAAGCCCAACATAACAGAAGATTTAGTGTAACGAGTCGGATCCATGTCCTTAACCATTTTCAAAACATCTAAACTTTGTTGATAACCGGCACGTGGATCTCTGACAGCGGGTGTTAATCTTTTTACGGTCTCTACGTTGTGAGCAAAAACATCAGGTTTTGCATTCACGATTTTAGCCACAAATTCTTTATTGCCTTTAAAATCTGGAGTTAAAACTTCTACAATCAAATTAGGATCTAACATTTTAATCAGTTCAATAGTTTCTGCAAAATGTCCCGAACCTTCATCAGGTAAATCATCACGATCAACACTTGTAAGGACCACGTAATCTAAACCCATTTTAGAAATCGCGTAGCTGACTTTTTGAGGCTCTTCGGTGTCGATGACCCCTTTTGGATTTCCAGTTTTTACATCACAAAAACGACACCCACGTGTGCACGTATCACCCATCAACATGATTGTCGCAGTTCCACCGGACCAACATTCAGAAACATTGGGGCACTGAGCTTCTTGGCAAACTGTTGCTAAGTTTAGTTCTTTGAACATTTTTTTAAGCTCAAGATATTTTTCGCCCGCAGGTGGACGCATCTTGATCCAAGAAGGTTTAGGCATGGTGTTTCGCCCCGAAGGGATTTTGTCGATTTTCGGTTTCATAGACTTGCAGTTTTAGCCAATAAAACAAACAAAGTCAGCACTATTCCTATAGGACATGACAAATGGGAACTGTTACCTAATATTACATCAGATATTTAATCTAGGAGAACATCTATGATTCACAAAAGTCCGCTAATCGAAGGCCGTTTTATTAAGCGTTACAAGCGATTCTTTGCAGATGTGATGGTGAATGGTGAAGTTGTTGTCGCCCATGTGCCAAACACAGGCAGTATGAAAACTTGCATGGAAGAAAATGCCCCATGTTATTTGACTCACAATCCCGATCCTAAAAGAAAATTACAATACACTTTAGAGCGCATAGTCATCGACAAAGCTAACATTGGTGTTAACACCGGAATTCCAAACTCTTTAGTTTTTGAAGCCTGGCAAAACCAAATCGTGCCGCACTGGAAAGAATTTGATCGTGGCCAAAAAGAAGTAAAAATAAATTCAGAATCCAGACTTGATATGGCCTTATGGTCAGAAAAAGATTTTCCAAATCTAGAAAAAATCACAACCGCGCACTTAGTTGCCATCAATGAATTTCGTGCCAACCCGTCGGCAAAACTTCATTTCATTGAAATCAAAAACGTCACTATGGCCATCAACAATGTTGCTTTATTTCCAGACGCCGTCACATCTCGCGGAGCCAAACACATTGAAGAATTAGTAAAGCTGATAGATCAAGGCCACACTTGTGAAATGGTCTTTGTCATACAACGAGAAAGCATAAAGTCATTTCAAATCGCAAAAGACATCGACCCCAATTACGACAAAGCCCTGACCGAAGCCATCACCAAAGGCCTTAAAGTCTCCGCACTCAAAGTCGAATTCAAAAAAAACGAAACGCGAGTCATCGGCCTTCTTTAAATAATCCTTTCTTCAAATAAAAAATAATAAAACCCTTGGGGGCCTTAACCGAGTTCGGCTTGGCACAGTGGCTTGCAAACTAAATTCTCAATATTGTCCCAATAATAATAAATTTAGACACGCGCATCCATGCGCTCTAGCAAGCATCGCCTACGGCGAGCGCTTCCAGCTTGCTTGAGGTCTAAATTTATTATTATTGGGATAATATTGAGAATTTAGTTAATGCAAGCCTGTGCCAAACGCAATGAATGGATCCCAACCTGGACACCAAGAATATTGTCAGCTTG
>JANODG010000091.1:0-1521 GCA_031412575.1 Bdellovibrionales bacterium | reverse complement strand
GTATTTACCGAAGCTGATGGCCGTTCTATCATTGCAACAGTTAAAAATAGTGACCCAAAATTGCTTTTAACTATTGGTGATGTTGTGTGTACATCAAGCTGTCAGAATTATAGAACAGGTTCAGTGATTCGAACTCTTCCTGGATATGTGATCGACGGTAACGTTCAGGCTGTAGTTACCTTTGATTTAAAATCTACGGATTTCCAACGTGGAGACTTTTTTAAATTACTAAGTTGGGTCGAAGGTAAAGACGATCCTTACCTTGTCGAATTCGATGGGAACCTAAGACAATTTACATTCACAAAAAATAAGACAAGTATTGTGTCTAAACCCTTGGGCTATGCTTTTTTAAGAAATATTTTAAAAGTCGGAGCTTTAGATCAAACAACTACACCGGCAATTTTTATGGAACGACCTTATGAACAATCAAATCCTTTTTTAATGCAAATGCGGCAGCAACATCATTCTTTGTTTACAAACCTTGCAGAGCGCATGGGGGCAGCAACAAAAGGGCAAATTCGCATTTTTAAATCACGTAATCCTGGCGGGCAATACTCCGATGCCAGTGGCGGAGTGAACGAGACCGAATATTTGATTTATGCGAATTAGTTTTTGATTACTCGTTAGCTTGTAATAAACTTATTCTGCTTGCGTCTGGTAAACTAAAGGATTCACGAGTTGGTATGAACCAACCCCGACTTTGAAGTTCAGTTACAAAATCTATCCCTCTAACATCTCTGTCACAGTACATGTCAGTAGAACCAGGGGTTTGGTTTTGCGGCTGATCCACACGTCTTAACATTAACGTTAAGGCTATAATTGCTCGGGGTCCTTGGTAGTAACGAAGTCGAATTGGCAGACGTGATCTAGCGTCCAAATCAAAAAATTTAGAGCTGCACTTTACACGTGGGGCGTGATTTCCATCATTTAAAATAATGGACTCGTAATTCCTATCATTTTTAAAATCCATATCTAAAATTGAACCATCATCTGAAATCAATGAAGCCTCAAAAGTTCCAGGAGATTGGTCAGGCGGTAACATTAAAGTACCTATCAAATCTAAAGCAAATGCCTCTATCAATTTTTTCCCGTTACGATCTTGTAAATATTCAGTTTCTGAAAGTTTAAAGCCATCAGAAAATCTTTGTTCCGGAATCGCAACTTGTGGCATTAAAATATAAGTTTCTGCAGGTATGCCGCGGCTAATGATCACGTTCACTGAGCTTAAGGTCGATGGATTAAAAGCTAACTGTTCACCGTACTTTGTATATAAAACTGCAGGCTGCGAAACTCCATCTGTGCGGTCTTCTAAATAATAAAGGCGACCTAACAGACCATTTTTTTGGTCAACACATTCTGAATAAAATCCTGAGCCTTGGTCGAAGGTCGAACAAGGTACTGATTTGATAAAATCGCCGGTATTTGTAAATTGCACTCCGCTATTAAGCACACCAGCGCAGTTCTGATAAAACGCCATTAAAAGAATTAAAGCAGACATTGAAAATACAACTTTTTTCGAAT
>JANODG010000090.1:0-1528 GCA_031412575.1 Bdellovibrionales bacterium | reverse complement strand
TCGAAACCATCACCCGCCAAGAGGATTGGATAACCATCAACGGCATATTTTTTACCTCGTCAAAGACGCTCAACTTGAAGTTGTTGCGCCTGCTGAAAAAGCTGAAGGAATTATTTTCTAAGTGAAAATCAGCGACTTAGAAATTTTGGAAATAAATTCTTGAGAGTTAAGATAGCTTAAAATCTTGTAAGTTAAGCATGGAAATTTATCCCAATGATTCAAGAGTTTTTTATTTTCAATTTGGTTGTCATACAATCGCCATAATTCAGAATTAAAATTAGGAAATTCATGTGATAAGTTTATCGCCGTGTCTGTGTGAAAAAAGTCATCAATTATTAAGTGGTTGAATGGATTTACTTGAAGATATTTTTTTTGATTTACTTTTAAATCAAAATCCTCGCTATCTAACCTGGTAATGAGCATAGTACAACTATTTTGCAAGTGGATATTTATATTTGGTAAAGTATTGTTACCATTAAAGTAAGAAATAAAAATATATTTATTCTTTTAATCTAATCACTTTGTCTCACTTTTCTTATACCTTCCCTGAGACTAACCTGAGGCTGCCATCCTTCAATTGCAATTCCTCGACTCCACGTTTCCATAACTTCTCTTTTTCGATAAGGTCGCTTTCCCCATTCAATTGGTAACTTCCTACCAATTTCTTCTTCATAAGTAGATATTATTTCATGTAGTGTGAGTGGAGTATTTCCACCGACTGCATAAATTTCATGATAGTTATTTAAATCAGTTGTAAACTTATTCATTGCAATAAAATACGCATCGATTATGTCTTCTATATATACGAGATTAATTTTTTGCTCACCTGGGGACATTGCAAGGGTCTCCTGTCGATTAGAAGCTTGCTCTAGGAGCGCAAATAGTTTTTGTCTCGGATCGTTAGCACCATAACTATCAAATAATTTGAGAGTGATAGCTTGAAGCGGTGTCGTTTCAAGGTAAAACTGAAGAATGACCTCAAAAGCCTGTTTGGTTGCCGCATATAGACAAACAGGGCTATAGTCTTTATTTTCGTAGTGTTGCCATGAAGTACCAGTATTAATTAGTTTATATACGTTTTTGCTTACCATTACTTCAATAAGCTGAGTTGCGAAAGTTAAGTTGCTATGAATCATAGGCGCAATATCTGTATGGGTATGTTGTGCCAAAAATAAAGAAGCTAAGTGCAGAACAATAGTGGGTTGTGATAATTCAAAAATATTAAATAAGCTCTCAATCGAACCATCATAGATATGAATATTAATAAGATCGATTACTTCATTTAGCTGTTCTAGTTCTGACGTAGGGCGAATGATTATATGTACTTCCCACTTTTCACAAATTAACCTCTTGACAAGGTTAGATCCAATAAATCCAGTTCCTCCTGTTATAAGTGCCGTTCCTACTTCTTTACTGTCCAACATAAACTATTTATAAATAAATGGGCTTTGAAAATTTTCAAAATTGATAAACTCACTATCTCTTTTAGATATAATTGGTGATTTAGTTAGCCAAGGAATTTTTGCTG
>JANODG010000089.1:0-9532 GCA_031412575.1 Bdellovibrionales bacterium | reverse complement strand
GGGGATTTAGTTAAAGACGATTTAGTTAAAGTCGATTTAGTTAAATAAGTTTCTTAACCAATTCATAAATCCGCCTTCTTCATTTTGTTCTTCAGCAATTTCATTTTCTTGACGAGCTTCATCAATTTCTGAACTCACTTCATCTTGTGCCGCAGTAGCAGTTTCTGCGATCTGTTCACCAATGGCTTCAACGGTTCCTTCAACTACTGCTGCACCTTCATCAATAACTTCATCCGCAACAGCAACACCGTCAGCAATCACTTCCGCTGTGGCATCGGCTCCGTCTTGTACAGCTTCAGCTGCAACCTCAACGCCTTCTTCAATCGCTTCACCAGCATTCTCTGCACCTTGTGCAATGGCTTCGCCGGTTTCCTCTGCAGCTGTAGCTAATGCGTCTACCGCTTCTTCGCCTTCAGTTTGAGCGGCACCATCTTGTGCACTGTCAGCGGCTTGAACATTTCCAACCGGTTGTGGTGCGGCAGCATCGGCCTCCGCTAAAGGCTCAGCTGCGGGTTCAGTTACTGCGTCCGTGGCGGCATCAATTACTGGTTGTGGACTCACGTCCGACAATCTACAAAACACTGAATTGTTAATGACCTCACTACGATCTTTATTTACACCTGAAGTTTGAACTTCATAGAGTTTATCATTTTTTTCGTTTTGTTTGTAAGTGAGTTTAAGACCATAATCGCCAGTCACCACATGAAATGACGTGGACTTATTAGTACAATCTACAGCGTACGAAACGGGGACAAGCGCGTCGCTCATAACCATTTCATATTCGATCACATCGCCCGACGCATCAACGCCTTCTTTATTTTCTGAAATGTCATTCAAGAAATTAAAAAAGCTAGATTTGCTAGATGTGACTGACCTGTAAAGTACATAATCGTAAGAATCTATGTCCGTCGACTGAAGTTCGGTGCTTAATCTTTCAAACACCGAAGAATCTAAACTGTCCTCATTCACGCGATAAAAAGACGAGCTTTTGTCTTGAACCAAAACTACCGGGACTAACAAGTTTTGCAGAGAAGATGATTCTTCGTTAAGCTCGGCAACACTATTTGCACAAGTTAACTCGCTGAAATTTAATACTAAACAGGATTCGCGAGAGCCTTCCATGACTTTACTTAAGTCTTCGGCCTCTGCTGAAATTTCTAAATTATCCCTCGTGATATTATTATTGCCAGAAGAACCCGAGTTGCTATCTGTACATCCCGAAAAAACCAACAGTACTGCAATATAAAAAAATTTCATAATCTATCGCTCCTAATTTGTTAAAGTTAGAACGAGTATAAAATAAATCTTTTTAAAAAAACTTTCTCGATTGTGCAGTAAATGTGTAGTTTTAACGAAAAATAAAAAGCGCTAACAGATAAAGTGTTTTTATCTAGTCTCTTGAGTGCTTAAAAAACGCTTTAATTGTTCTTCATCGATTGCGATCTGTCTTTCTAAATGACTAACATCTAATCGCCCATAAGGAAGGGATGTTCCAAAGAACTGTGAAAGGCCATACCATAAACGCGCAAGACTTAGATTTTTAATATTTAGATTCAAGACCTTGTGATTGGAACCCTGAATCTCACGTTGGCGTATCAAAGCAGGTAAAGTGATCTCCGGATCTGAAAGGTAACTCAATTTCAAAGTATCTACATTAAGGGCAGAAAATAAAAGATTGAAATTGTCAGAATGTAAACTAAAGAAATCGATCAATTCGTCGTAATCCAAGAGTTTGGGCATTTCCGTTGGATCTATCATGATTTCGATATCTTTAAATATTTGATTTAATGCAAGTTCAACTTTAATCGCACCCATCAACCTTCCGTCTCTGACAATTGAGGATTTTCCACTGAAAGCTTCAATGGGCATATAGAATTCACCAGGATCTGGTTGATAATGTAGTTTGAATATTAAAGGGTATTTTGGTGTTTCGTGTAATCTGGAAAGACGTTGATGAAGCTGATCTCTTCGTCCTCCTTCAGTGCGTTTACTTGATTCAAACAATAAGTGTTCGATACGTAAAACCTCTTCTGCATTTTCTTTTTCAAACTGTTTAAAGTTTGTTTTTTGAATTATAAAGTTATAAAGAATGACTTTATCTTCATCACTTAGAGCTAATAAATCCGATTTCACTCGTTTTAGCTCTTGTTCAAATCTTTCTAAGGACAAAGAAAACTTTAAAACGTGTTTAGACTGTCTTACCATCTCATCGAATTCGGCTACAATGAATTTAGAATTTGACAATAAAAATTTCTGACAACTTACATCTAATTTTGCGTAACTGTTTGTTGTCTGAAAAAAAATAAGACTCAAAAATAAAAAGAAATTCATGAACTCCTCCGATTCGCGTTTTATAGCATTAGAAAGGAGTGCCATAATTAAATTCGGGCAGGTAGTGTTAATTTCTTGGTTATAAAAAAGAAAATCACCTATTATAAAATAATTTTTTAATTCAAGAATTTTTGAGTTAGGTTTTAAGCTTAAAATTAAAAAAATAAAATTTTTATTAAGAATTTTATTTTTTGCTTTTGGCCAAAAGCCTTAACATTTCGATATATAGCCAGATTATAGTCACCATAAGTCCAAAAGCGCCGTACCATTCCATGTATCTTGGGGCTTTTCTTTCTTCGCATTTTTCAATGAAATCAAAATCGACAGCCAAATTAAATGCAGCTAACCCAACTACAAAAAGTGAAAATCCAATTCCCCAAAAGCCACCTTCGTGAATAAAACTCATTTGAGTGCCAAAAAAGCCCATAACGATATTGATTAAATAAATAAAAGCGATCCCCATAGTTGCAGACGCCACAATCAGTTTAAAATTTTCGGTCACTCTAATGATTTTAAATTTATATAAAAAAAGCATCGAAAGAATAACACCAATTGTACCCATGATGGCTTGCACTGCAATTCCTGGAAAGCTGGTTTCGAAATATAAAGTTAAAGGTCCTAATACAACGCCTTCGATTAAAGCATAAAGAATGCTTAAGTTTTTAGAACTTTCTGGATTTCGAACAATGTAAATTGTCATACCAAGCTGAACAAGGACGCTGACGATAACTATTGGGAAAAAAAATGGCATAATAAAATCGGCGTAAACCCAAGCTAACATAGATGTTATGGTCACCAGTGTTAGTAAAAAAAATGTTTTGTTAACCGCCCCTTGAATCGTAGCCGGTTCATAAGCTTGTGTTTGTGAGCGAGCAATTTTATTAAATACATTGTCATTAAAAGCAGGATTCGAAGATGACATAATTAAGTTCCTATTTAATTTCTAATTACAAAAATACTTGCGGGGTTTCCAAATTGTCCGTCGCCAGATCCATTTGAACCAAACTCTACTAAATTACTTAAAGACATATCATCGAATCTAAAAACTTTAGATCCACCATTATAAGCCGAAGTGTATATTTGATCTTCAGGTCCGATGTGAACATTTCTGGGTTGGCCAAGTCCCGAAGGTGTTGCCACAAAACCCGCGCCTGCCATATTATTAATTCTGACAATACGATTGTTAAAAAAGTCAGCCACATAAATTTGTCCATTGCTGTCTAAATCAATACCAGTAGGACAATTAAGTTGGTTTGTTCCGCTTCCAGTCGTGCCAAATGTAATCCAATCATCCTCTGTGACAATATTAACACTTGAAATTCGGTCGTTTCCGCAATCTGCAACAAATAAAATATCTCCATTAACGACGACGTCAGACGGATCATTAAACTGCAGAGCACCAGTCCCTAAACTTCCAAAAGCTCCCCAACCAGCTCCTGTAATGTCGTTAATTCTTACGATACGATGATTGTTTGTATCTGCAATATAAATTAGACCATTAGAATCAATGAAAAATCCCTCTGGAGTATTAAACTGATTTGTTCCAGCACCTAACGATCCGAACGAAATCCAGCCATCACCGTTTAAATTGTCTATTCTTACAATTCTGTGATTTAGAGAGTCTAAAATATAAATCTTTCCTTCATGAATTGCGATGTCTAGTGGAAGACTAAATTGACCGACGCCAGACCCAGAGGAACCAAAAGTGCCAGAAAAGGTTGAGCCACTAAAACTTGAAAAGGATGCGATTCGATCTTCCCCGGCATCAATCACGTAAACGATATTTTTTTTGTTAGATCCGTCACTGCCACCACAACCATTAAATAAAAGTAGTGTCGTTATGGAAAGAATTTTTAGAATACTGATATTTTTTAGTGTCATCATTCTTAAAGAATAATTGTTTGTTAAAGGCGTACAAGTCCAGATTCAGTGAGTAATTTGATTTAATGAAAACATTATATTTGAACTTAATAAATTGAACTTGAAAGAAGAAATTCTACAGATCCTGAGCCTGGCGAATAATGCAATCCCGTAGTCGGACTTGAAAGAAATTTTTTAGGTCTATACCATCGAACACTTGTGCCGAATCCAAACTCTACATCCTCTAAGGATGAAACTCCATTTTGCCTTAACCAACCTAATCCTAAGGTGACATCAAGTGGACGATTTTGAAGGGCGTAACTAATATCCAATCCAACTTCATCTTCCGAAGCTATGACAAGCTCGTCATCTTCATCATTTAGGCCTAAAATCGTTGTATCTACTAAGTTATAATTTAAGCCAAATTTAAAGTTTGAGTTTAAGGGTAAATAGTTTAATAAAATTTGGAAAGCATTAATTCCAAGCCTTAAACCTTTCCCTTGAAGTGTAGGATCTAAAAACTGGTCATCTATTTTATTTTCAAAAAAGCTAAAACCTAAGGACCAAAAAAATTCTTTGCCGCGCCAAAAATTGTACTTGAAGTTAAAGTTAAAACGGTGATCGGGCACCACGTAGTTAACCAATACTGTTCCAAATTCAAGGCGATTCGTAATTGAATATGTCAGAGCTGATAAAAACAAACTTGTATTGAGATTCGCTCCGACAGCTCTTTGAAAAGAAAATTTACCTTTTTTTCGAGTTAAAGCTTCGGCAGAAATGTGTGGTGTAAAACGGATGTTTTGCGCTTGCTCCACAAGATTTGATTTTTCTTTAGGTTCATTGCCAAAAACAGAGTGATTCCATGTTTGAATTGCGATTACAAAAAAAATAGAATAACTGATCCTTCTTTTTGCGTTTAACATTCGCCGAGTGTCCATATGAAAATGATAAATAGAACTTATGGAATTAGCGACGAATGATTTTGTCCAAAAGCGTTAAGTAGAAAAGACTACTTACTTCATCTTCATGAGTTTCTATTTTCGAAGTTCATTTTGATGTGTTTTTAGGACTGGGATAGCTCTCCAAATGCTAAAAATGCTTAAAATTATTGCAGTAATTATTTTAGTCGTTAAGCCTGTGTTCTTCTTAGGAAGCTATTTTGGCCAATACGATGCTTCTGTATTGAATTTAAGAGCAATTAGAATGGCCAGTTTGGACTTAAATTCTAGCTTGTCATGTTCTAGAAACTATCCTATAAATTTAGCTCACCTGTTAGAGGCCTCAAAGTTCTTTGAAGTGTTCAAAGGCGCCTATAAGGGAATGGAGATATCATGAGTATCAAATTAAAGTCCCACAGTGGGGCTAAAAAGCGTTTTCGCTTAAAGCCAAGCGGAAAAGTTAAGCGTAAGAAGCGCGGACTACGACATTTAATGGAAAATAAGTCTTCAAACAGAAAACGTCATCTAGGAATGATGGCTCTGGTTGATAAGTCTCAAGAAAAAACAATCAGAACGTTGTTATTAGGTTAGGTGAGAAATGAGAGTTAAACGTGGTATAGTTGCCAAAAAACGTAGAAAAAAAGTTTTAGAGCGTGCGAGTGGATACTACTCGGCGGGTAGTCGTTTATTTACAATTGCTAAAGCCATCCAAGATAGAGCTTTGGTGTTTGCTTACAGAGACAGAAAAGTTAAAAAAAGAGAATTCAGAAAACTTTGGATTCAAAGAATTAACGCTGCGACAAGATTAAGCGATATGTCTTACAGTCAGTTCATGGGTGGTTTAAAAACTCTTGAAGTGAATTTAGATCGTAAGGTTTTAGCTGACATGGCTGTTTTTGATGCGGCTAGTTTCGCGTCACTTGTAGAGCAAGTTAAAGCTGTTAAATCAAAATCAATGAATTAATTTTTTAATTTATTAATATTAAGTTTCAAAAAAACCTTGGCCGTAACGCCGAGGTTTTTTTATTTGAGGCCTAATTTCGTGATAGCTGCAACTGTGCTTCAATTTTTGTGTGATTAAGCGCTAACGCACACTAAAGTAAATGATTGTTTAAGCTAACGAAAAGTCTTATTTTATGGGTCCAAATTAAATATAAAGAAGGCGAGCTTTTAAAGTGAAAAACGAAGACCCAAAATTTGACTCCAGAAAAAAAGACCATATTCACCAATCGATGAACGAAAAAAATCAAGTGGGTTTAAGTCCTTCGGATGAAATTAAACTTTATCACAAAGCGATGCCTGAAATTGATTTTAAAGATGTCAGTCTTAAAACCAAAGTTTTAGGAATTAATTTGAACGCACCAATTTTTGTAAGCTCCATGACCGCAGGACACAAAGAAGGTGAAGCTATTAATTACACTTTGGCAAAAGCCTGCGCGGAAAAGAACTGGTTATTTGCTGTGGGATCTCAACGTAAACAGCTGACTGAAACAAAAAAAGACCAAGAGTGGGTTCAGATCTTAAAAGACTTTCCAAGCTTAAATACTGTTGGGAATTTAGGTTTGGCACAGTTGATTTCTTTTGGACCAGATAGGGCTTTAAAACTAATCGAGTCTTTAAACGCAAAAGCATTATTTATTCATTGCAATCCATTGCAAGAAGTTCTGCAAATGGAAGGCACCCCAAATTTTAAAAACGGATTTAAAGTTTTAAAAGAATTATGTGAATTAAGCTCAAAGCCAATCATTATTAAAGAAACTGGCTGCGGATTTGATAAAGAGACTTTAAAAAAGTTATTTAAAATAAAAAAATTATATGCTGTTGATGTTTCTGGATATGGTGGCACTCATTGGGGACGCATTGAAGGCGAAAGAAATCTTTCAAACACTAAAATACAAATTCAAAAAACTAATGTTCAAGAAAAACAAAATTCTAAATCGAAATCCGAAGTCGTCGACAAAAACCCGCAAGTGCAGTTGAATTTGGTTTCTGAGACTTCACTAGATCGACTCATTCAAGCTAGTAAAACGTATCAGTATTGGGGAATGTCCACTGCAGAATCTTTAAGCTATTGTGAAGAGGTTTCGGCAACATCTAAATCAAAAACAAAATATTGGGCCTCGGGTGGAGTCAGAAGTGGCTTAGATATCGTGACGTGTTTATCGATGGGTGCCGAAATGGTAGGACTTGCACAGCCAATTTTAAAACATCTTTTGCAAGGATATGACAGTCTTATTCAATACATGGAATTGTTGGAGTATGAAACTAGAATAGGCTTATTCTGTACAGGATACCAAGATGTTAATTCTTGCCAGAAGGACGTTCAATGGGAATGGAAGTAGCAAATCCTTTCGAAGGGTTTTCGAAGCTAAATCGCAAACAAAGATTTTCAAAACTTGTTGAACTTGGATTGTTAGACCATGAGGATGTTAAACTTCTTAAACTTTCCAGTTTCATAAAGCCTGACTTAGCCGAAAAGTTTATTGAAAACTCCCTGGGTTATTTTCCAATGCCAATCGGTATTGCAACGAACTTTAATATCGATGGTAAAGAGTTCCCGATCCCGATGGTTGTGGAAGAGACATCAATTATCGCTGCCGCCAGTAAAACGGCGAAGTGGGTTAAGTCTTCTGGTGGAATCCGCACATCGATGCTGGGTCATTTGGGCATCGGGCAAATTCAATTTTCGAAATTAAATGATCCAAAAAAGTTTGTGACTTCGATCGAATCCAAATTTGATGAAATTATTAAAGCCGCCAACGAAGTTCCAGCTTCAGGTCTTGTGAAGCGTGGCGGAGGAGTAAAGAATCTACGAGTTCGAGTATTAGATCGCCCTGACGGATTAAAAATGGGTGTTGTGCATGTCGAAGTTAAAACCTGTGATGCTATGGGTGCCAACATCATCAATCAGATTTGTGAATTTTTATCCCAACCATTAGAAGGGATTTCTGGCGAAAAAGTCACGATGTGTATCTTAAGTAATTTAACAGATACACGCTTAGTGAAAGCCGAAGTTGAACTATTTCAAATACAGCCAGATTTGGGCGAAAAAATTCAAGAGGCATCTTTGTTTTCGCAGATCGATCCTTATCGTGCCGCTACAAACAATAAAGGAGTCCTTAACGGAATAGATCCAATTTTGATTGCTACAGGAAATGACTGGCGCGCGGTCGAAGCAGGATTACACGCTTATGCGGCCTTAAGTGGGCAGTATAAGTCGATCACAAATTGGACTTATGATGGTGCCCAAAAAAAATTACTTGGAACATTAGTGGCACCGATTTCAGTGGGTACAGTGGGTGGTGTCACCGCTTTACATCCCTTTGCTAAGATGTCGATGAAGATGATGAATATTAAATCAGCGGACGACTTATCAAGAATTTGTGCTGCTGTGGGGTTAACACAAAACCTTGGAGCTTTAAGAGCGCTTTCCACAGTAGGTATTATAGAAGGCCACATGAAGCTTCATATAAAGAACTTAGCATTAAGTGCGGGGGCTCAAGAATCTGAAGCTGTGGCGGTACAAAGTCGTCTCGAAGAGATTTTAAAAGCGACTCGTCGAATTTCATTATCTAATGCCATTGAAGTGTTAACTGAACTTCGTCGTCGAGCGCCCGTTGAAGATAAAAATTCCCAGTAAAACTTTTTTATGGGGCGAGTATGTCTCTTTAATTGGTGGGTCTGCCGGAGTCTTAACGACAGGTCCTTACTTCGAGCTTTTAGTTGATCTTGTTGGTCTAAAGCCTGCGGATAAAAACTATAAGTTTGTAAACAATAAGTCTTATACTGATTTTTGCGTTTTATCCGAGCCCGTTAAAAACGATTTTACATCCTACTTTCATCCAGATTCACCTGCAGGTTTAGTTTTAAAAGAAATCAGTTTAGATTCAAATCCAATTCAAGAATTAAGCTTCTACGATCCCTATAATTTAAAAGGGGGCTTTGGTCGTTCAACGGCTGAATTTATTGTGGCTAATGTTTTGAAAAATTTTCTGGAACAGGTTGGCCAATCCGAAGCCAAGGGTAAAGACAAGGTTGAAATAAAAGGTGAATCCATCAACGCAATTGAACTTTGGAACAATTACCGATCTTTGTTTACGGCAAGTCAAAATAAGCCCAGTGGCTATGATCTATTGGCGCAAGCCCGTAACCTTGTTCAAACCGAAGACTCACGTGTTCCTTCTAGTATCTTAAGTCATTTATCTGTGATCGAAATCGATAAAGATGCTCCAAAAATAAATAATAGTCGTTGGGATTTAAATTTAAATATTTTGCTTTTCAAAACCAGCATAAAAATAAATACGCATGAACACTTAAAAGCACTCACTTTAAAAAACTTAGAACAGCTAAATACAATCAGTCAAAATGTCACTGCTGAATTCCTTTTAAAAAATCCGAAAGCT
>JANODG010000088.1:0-50864 GCA_031412575.1 Bdellovibrionales bacterium | reverse complement strand
CCAAGCCGAACTTATTTTTGAAGTGCAAATCCCTTTTAATAATATTTTTGACGATAAATAAAACTTTCATATTTAAGAATAAAGGATTTAAAAATTTGGGTTTAAATTAAATGAGGCGGCTGGGTTGTTGGGGCGGTTGTTATTGGTACTTGTAGGCGTACTTGAAGTCGAAGATGCAGAACGCGGGTTTGTTTTTTTGAGATATATAGAATTTGCCGTTGAATGGAATTTTGGTCATGTTTGTGTTGGCTTTTTGCTCTTTGGTGAGGTTGATGTATTTGTCGTGAAGTTGTGAAAGATTATTTTTTATGATTTTTGAAACTGCAATTTTTGAAATTTTTTGATTTGGAAATTTTTTGTCAGTGATCCAATTTTTTAAGACTGTTTTTTTGATGGGTTTGTTTTCTTTGTTTAAGGTTTCGAAAGTAATTTCGATATTACCTGATTTAAATTTTGTTGTGTCAATGATGAGATGATTGAAATTGTGATCGTCGTCGAAGGCATTAAATAAATTGGTAATGACTTTACGAATAAATGGTGTGCCTTCGGGTGTATAATCTGAAAAGACTTTTAGGCCCTTCACGCCATCACAAGTGGGTGAAGTGATCTGTTTTGCTAAGGCAAAAGGTGTTTGAAGTAGTAGTGTTAGAAGAAGTGCTATCATTACTTTGACCTTATGATTTTTTTTGTTTTGATTATTGGCTAAGAGTTTCATTTAACTCCTTTACTTTATCAGACATTACTGGATGATTGAATAAAACTCCAGCAGTTGGACATAATTTTTCGTCTGGGGTGTATTCGGCACATGATTTTTGAACTAATGGATTTTCTGGACGAAAACAAACATGTATGTGGTTGTCGTGATCTTCGGCTCTTCTTGCAATGCCTTCTTCAATTAAATCTGGATCATTAAATATTAAAGTATCCGGTTGTTCGTCACTAGATTTTAAGGTGTCTCCACCTAAACGTGTAATTAAACCTAAAAGCTGTCTAGTTTTTGCTTGATCATAATTTGGATCTTCATGGGTTAATGCGCCGGTGTAATCAGGATTAGATAAAGCGCGCTCGCCCTCGCCTTCTGTTTTTATTGGTCTAAGATCAATACAATAACCATCATCATGAGTGCTATGACCATCAAAGTCTGGCTCTGTATGATGTGCGATATCTCCCATTTCAAGGCGGCATGGTCTGTTCGACGGACAGAAGTTTTTTCTCCATTCTTCAGCAAGTCTTGTAATCACACAGGCAGTTACCGGGTGGGCAAATGATTCTTCAACAACGTTTTCTGGTCCAGAGTAAACATAGCTTCCGCAAAATCCAGCACGTGTATTGAATCTTGGATAAAGTTGAATCAGCTCTGTACGGCCTTCGACGGTGTTCATTGGAAATCTTCTTTTAGCTATTGTGATTTCTTCGGATGTTGCGCCCCCGATTGGATATTCACCGGTGCGGTAAATTGAGTACTCAGCTCTTGATCTCACACTTTGTGAGTCTGTAGGAATGATGTACGAGTCCGCAGTTTCTGCGCTTGCGAAGTTTAAGACTAAAAGCTTTATCCCAAGGAGGAATGCAAAGCTACTGAGGGCTTTTTTTAGGCTTAAACTCATGCTTTTGCCTTGCAATACTATGACCTAAAAAATAAATCAAAATATCAAGTAATTTCAATTATTTAGCGTGATTAATGTAAATTAAGAATGACCAAATGTTGGTGACTTAGCTAAAAGTTCAACACACAAACATACCCCCTTCACCTAGTATCAATACCTGCTTAATCAACCAATAATTTTAAAAATTAATTTTATTCATATTTATTTTTGTCATTCAAACTAAAGGATGTAGATAATTTATATTTGGTTTAGTTTCAAAAATCTTCTTTCCAAGATGATTTAAGCAAAATCTAAATATGGAAATTCATATCTTTTAAAGACTTATATTTACAAAAAATTTATTTTAACTGAATGTTAAAAGATGACAAAAACAAAATCTTTTAAATTTTCAAAAGCCTCTCTTGATTTTTTAGTCAAAGCAGGTCGACAAAAAAAGTCCGATTGGTTAGATAAAAATGTGGAAGAGTACGAAGAGGTTTTAAAAAAACCTTTTATTGAATTGGCTGAGAAAGTTAAAAATGCTTTAAAGCCTTTAGCTCCCGATTATCACTTTCCAAGCAAAGGCTTAGCCCGCATCAAACGTCCTGATTTTAAAGTGGCAGGAGGACAGCCTCAATACAAAGACTGGATTTCGATGATTGCATCTAGGCCTTCTAAATCGCGCTTCGAAAGTAATCCTCATTTATTCTTTGGACTATTCCCGAACGAAGAACAAAAAATTTTGCTGGCTGGCGGTTTATGGCAACCCACATCCCCGCAAACCCGACGAATCCGCGAAGCCATCAATGAAGATGCAGAACCTTTTCATGAACTTTTTAAAGATCCTGAATTTAAGTCGCGTTTTGAAAGTGGGTTTTCGATAGACAATACCGCTAGCCGAGTTCCCAAAGGATTTTCTGAAGATCACCCCGATATCGCTTGGATAAAATTAAAAAACTTTGTGGTTTTGAAAGAGATCAAATTGAAGAATTTTTCTTCAGCTAAGTTTAGTGATGCTGTGATCGAAGATTTTAGGCAGGCGTTGAGGCTTAATAAACTTCTTGATAAGGCTATCAAGGGGGATTGGCCGCAGGGGTAAGCTTGCGTGTGGCTTGCTGTCTAGTTCACTCGGATTGGCTTTCTCGGGCGGCTTCGCACGCCCTTGCCAGTCCTCGCTGGAACTTTTCGTCCTGCGGACGGCGCTGTCTAGTTCACTCGTGCGCTTTTCGGGCGGCTACCGTTCAGTCCGCTTCGCTGGGACTTCCGTACGCACGCCCAAGTGCTCGCTGGAACTTTTCTTATTTACAAACTAACCAAGACTAACTGCTGTTAATTATAGCGTGCTGATAAATGTCCTTTTAATAAACAAAACCTAAAAGGAGAAAATTATGAGTTTTAAATATTTAGTAGCCATATTATTTATAAGTACTGCAGTCCAAGCCAACACCTTAAGTGAAACGGTTATGGCCGAAAAATTAAAGCAAAAAGAAAATTACGTTTTTTCAAACACATCTGTCGATGGTTTATTATCTTTAATCAGCTTCGGCCTAGGTCAGAAGCAACAGAATGAATTGGTTTCTTATTGGAATGGAACATCTTTGGAAAACAAAGCTAAAGATATCTCTGCATTAAAAGAGCAATCTCCTGGCGTAAGTGTATTAGTGGGCTATCAAATTTGGGTCGATCAAAAATACAATCTTCTTCCAAGCTACATTTCAGATGTGTCTTCAAAATTTTCCGTCGTGCCGGAAATTATGGACGTGAATAATAAAAGTGAAGTTGTCGATAGCGTAAACTCTTGGGCCGCAGACAACACAAATAATTTAATAACAAAAGTTATTAATCAAGATTTCGTAACCCCAGATTTAGCGACTATCTTGGCAAACGCCATTTATTTCAAAGGAGAATGGAAGGATAAATTTAACGAAGCTTTAACCGAGCCTAAGGATTTTCATGGCGCAGGTTTAGTCGACACTATGACGTCTGGCGAAGCTTACAATTTTGCGTATAATGAAAAAGATAAAGTTGTAGTTTTAGAGCTACCATTTAAAGGTGACAAATATTCGATGATCATCGCAATGCCCGCACAGTATAAAGAATACGATTATGATGATGAAAACTATCAAGATCCTGGATTTTCATACAAATCTGGAAAGCGTTTGCAAAGAATTTTTAAGGATTATATTATTAATTCCAAAGCCAATTCCGAACTTGAAAAAAGTAATTTAGGTGGAGATCTTTTTTTAGAAATTCCAAAATTTACTATTGAGACCGAAATTAAGAGTATCGAAGATAAATTAAATCAAGTAGGTCTTTCGAGTTTATTCGCAGCTGGGGCATTATCAAACATGTCCAGCGAAAATCTTCAAATTTCTGAAATTCTCCAGAAAGCTAAAATCATTGTTAATGAAGAAGGTGCAGAGGCCGCAGCAGTAACAATTGGAGGAATGGAAGTAGTTAGCGCTCCAATGGTAACTTCCATGAAAATCAATGGACCTTTTTCTTATATGATTCGTAATAATGAAAACAACGAAAGAGTATTTGAAGGTATAGTTTTTAATCCTGCTAATTAAATAGTATTTATACCAATAAGTTCGTTAATCATCATGGTTAACGAACTTATATAATTTTTGCGCAGACTTTTTAGTAATTTATTTTGGTAATGATATTATGAGCCAGATGAAAATCTACTCAACAGTCGCATAAACACGATGTGAATCATCATGATCTTCAAGTTTATTTAAAAACTCGTAAACTTCATTTTTCTTTTCTTCATTTAAGTCAGTGATATTTTTTGGTTTAAAAGAAAGTTCCGCCACTTTAATGTCCCAACCTCGATCGACCAAAACATCTCTAACCAAAGCAAGCTCATCAGACGCTGTGTAAAAAGCCACTGACTTTACGCTGTCGGCTTTTTCTTCTAACAACTCCACATCGTTAGCCCCTGCTTCGATAGCTTCTTCATCTAAATCGAAAGTTCCCTTTCGTTCGGCTTCCAATAAACCAATGCGGTCAAACATCCAACCGACGGCACCTGACTCGCCCAGTTGGCCTCCGCCCTTATTAAAAATCAAGCGCATGTCCGAAGCTGTACGCGCACGATTGTCGGTCTGACACTCAATAATCACGCCCACTTGATGGGGTCCGTAACCTTCGTAAGTTAAGTTTTCGATCTCTTTGCCGTCATCCAATAATCCAGCACCGCGCTTAATGGCTTTTTCAATAGTGTCTTTAGGACAAGATGCTGCTTTGGCAACATCAATAGCGAGTCTTAAGCGAATGTTTGTGTTGGGATCAATGCCACCCAGTTTAGACGCGACTTGAATTTCTTTAACAAATTTAGTGAACAGAGCTCCTCGCTTTGAGGCTGAGTCTGCTTTAGAATCTTTTTTCCACTGTTTTCCCATAAATCACCTACTTTTTAAAAATCTATTAATCATTGAGCGCAATCTATCAATGCCCTCAGTCACTGCTATCGATTTAAAAGCATATGAAAGGCTTTTGCGTAGTATCTAATTTGCTGAATCATACTATTAAGGCCATTTGTTCGACTAGCTGATAAATGATGGTTCAGTTCAATTTTTTCGATGAAATCAAGCTTTGCCTCAAGAATCGCCATAGGAGCTTGGTCGCTAAAGACCCTTAAAAGTAACGCCACAAGTCCTTTCACAATCAAGGCATCACTATCCGCTTGAAAGTGAACTAAACCCTCGGGCGTTACATTAGCCTTTAGCCACACTTGGGACTGACAACCTTTAACTTTTAAGTCTTCCGTCTTGTCAGTTTCAGCCATAGGCGCTAATTTTTTGCCAAGTTGAATTAAATGTTTGTAACGCATTTCCCAATTTTCGAGGCCTAAAAACTCTTCAATGATTTCGCTTTGGATCTTTTCAATAGAATTAGCCATGTCCCAAAGTAGATAAAAACTTAACCTTTTGCAATTTTAGATTGATTTTGGCTGTTTAGGGTATTATGCATAGCTTCACGTTTAGGGCACTTTTAAAGTTGGTAATTCTAGCTTTTTCGTGTATTTTTCTAGATTCAAAATTTAAGATTTATTAATAATAAGGAGATCTCTTAATGTCAAAACAACGGGTTAAACCTAAGTACAAAACCCAAAGAAGACTTGGTGTTGAACTTCCAGGTTTAGGAAAAGCTGGAGCTTTAGAAAGAAAACCTTATCCACCAGGTGAGCACGGTTCAAAAAGAAAAAAATTCTCTAACTATGCTCTTCAACTTGAAGAAAAACAAAAGATCTTACACAACTATTGCTTACGTGAAAAACAATTACGTCGTTTCATTAGAGACTCTAAAAAAGGTTCTTCTGCGAACTGGATTAATTCATTAGCTGGTTTATTAGAGAGACGTTTAGATAACGTTGTATTTCGTTTAAATTTCGCACCTAGTATCCGCGCTGCAAGACAGCTTATTGGTCACGGTCACGTTTTACTTAATGGTAAAAAAATTGACGTTGGTTCTGCGGTATTAAGAGTTGGTGATGTTGTTACTTTGAAAGATACATCTTACGAGCATCAGTGTTACTTAAGAGCAAAAGATAACCCAAGAATGGAAACTCCGGACTTTTTAGCTAAAGAAGCTAAAGATGGAAAAGAAATCGGAAAAATCGTGAACATTCCTGGTTTGGAAGCGATTCCTTTTGCGTTTCAATCTGGTTTAATCACTGAGTATTATTCAATTAGAAAAGCTTAATTTAATTTTTTTAAATTGAGATCAAAAAAGGCACCTGTAAGGGTGTCTTTTTTTTTGCCTGAAATGAAAAGGCTAAATTTAATATAACAATTTTAAATTAGATTATAAACAAAGGGTTTGTATCCGTATTCTACTTATTAGAAATTCCAATTTTACCCAATCTGAATCCGCCGTAGTTTATAGACACATCGCGGGTTGCTGCAGTAAATGAGGTTTCTAAAAGATAGTAGCCTTCTTCTTTGATTACGTCGTCGCTACTTGATGGAATATCTTTTAGCTCTTCAGAATTTGAAAGAACGATAAAATTAGATTTATTCATGCTGAATCGAAGATTATCGCCAGTGACTAAATAAGTTCCGTATTTGTGGCTCGCAAAATATGCGGTCTTACAATCTGGACCTTCAAATACTTGATCAGAAACAGCTATTTGCCCATCTGAACTTAGGTGAATTGAAACAACCGTCGACCATAGAGTATCATTTTGCCCTTTATAGTTAACGCAGCCATATGTCTGATAGTAACCATCTAAGTTAACAGCTTGTGCGGCCGTTCCCAAACATGCAAACGATAGAACAACAAAAAAAGATTTAATCATAAAATTACCTCCTAAAAGTTTAAATAAGAAAAGTGTATATTCATTAAATCTGTAAGGAAAGTTGCATTGAAAATATGACAGAGCGGACGGTAAAGTAATAACTTAGCTGAAACGTAATGTCTCATAAGAGCTTCACCCTATAAATTTGTAATGAATTATCAGGTCTAAGGTTTTGAAAGTTTAAATGATAACAAAAAAAAGACACCTGGATAGGTGTCTTTTTTTTGCTTTGTGCGCGGGGGCGATGTCTAGTTCACTCGTGCGCTTTTCGGGCGGCTGCGCACGCCCTGCGCACTTCGCTGGAACTTTTCCCGCTGCGCGGAGCGGAACTTTTCCTACTGCGTGGGGCTACATACCAACGATCATTCGTTGGAGGCGAGTTAATGCCACTTTTAATGGAGCGATTTTAGCTTCATTCATTGTGATGGCTTCCAAAGTTTCTGATTTTTCTGTTAACAAACCACTCTTTTGTACTTGTAATTGAGTCGTGTTGTTTAATGCAATCGCATCATCCTTCTGTTTAATCTCAGCGTTTAACGAAGCAAGAATGGCGTTTAAACTTTCGTTAGCAGCCTTAAGATCCTTGATCTGTTGATTTATTTCCATAGCCTGTGCTGCTGGAGTTAACTGGTTACTGATCACCGGAACATCACCTGCTACTGGCGTCGATGGCTGATCCAAAGCTGCACCTGTTGGCATTACTGGAGTTACTGGAGCTAAAACTTCGTTAGAAGATTCAAGTAAACCATTCAATGCACCAGCTATTGCTGCGTCTTCTGCAAGACTTGATTGCTCTTCAACCAGGTCTTCTTTTAATCCATTAAGTTCAGATATAGCTTCCGGGCTTGTGTCGCCTTCAAGATCTGCAATTCGTGATTGAAGTTCTGAAATTGAAGATTCTTTTTCTGAGATACGCGCTAAAACTAAATCACGGTCAGCTTCTAAAACTTTTAACTTCTCTAAAATCAAAGTTCTAAAACTTTCAAGTTCTTCCGTAGATTCATATTTCGACAGCTCAGTCACTAATTCAGAAAAGCTTGCGATCATGGTTTCGAATTCAGCTTTGTAATTTTCAACATTTTCTAAATACTCTTCCGTAAATTGGTCAACTTGTGCTTTTAATTCCGCGCGCTCTTGATTCATCTTACGAACATCATTTGGAGTGATGTCGCCGTTTTGTGATTGAATTGCTAAAAGTTTAGTTTGATTTTCAAGAATCTTTGCATCCAAAGCACTTACTCGTTCAGCAAGTTCGTCCTCTAATTGTTGAATGCGTTCATCTTTAAGTTCGATGTTTTCTTCTAAACTAGCTAAAGCTTCTAAACGATCTTGAATGCCTTGAGCGGCTTCTTCAGTTAATGGTATCAACACAACCGGTTGTACACGTGCATGTGTAAAGCCTTCGATTCCACCTTTTGCAGATGAAAATCCATCAGATTCTTTACAAGCCATTAAGCCTGAAAAAAGAAACGTAAGCATTGAGCCTTTTAAAATCCGTTTTACTATTAAATGTTGCATTTTCATGCCTCCAACCTAGAGCTTAGTGGACCTTATCGTTCTGCGACTTAGCTCGGTCTAATAAGGCAAATTCTAAGCCAGATTAAATATGTAATTAGGCTGAATTGATGGGTTTTTTGGTCAAATTTGGTCGTTAAGGTATTCAATCAGGGATTTGGGTGACGTTTTTCGGCCCTATAATTGTGTTCACTATTTATAAAGCACAGCTAAAAATAGCATTGGACTTAACGTCGCCAACTTGTTTTATAACTTCTTTTTGAATCACGTCGGATCGAATCGAGCGAAGCATAGTGTTGGTGTACAGGGATGAATATTCGGCTGTTTTATAACGATGAGAAGCCTCGAACAACACTCCCGTCAATTCCCCCTCTTCGTTGATCAATGGCCCACCACTCATGCCGGCGGTGGCTAAATGGTCTGACAGTATGGAAAGTTCGTTGTTAAGCATTTGGTTTGTCGCCAAATGACTGATGAAGTACTCACTGTCATGAATGTACTCTCCAATAAATCCCAAATGAGGCGCAAGTTCTGTATAGTCTTTTCGATGATGACCTAAAGAAACGAATAGCTCCCTATTTTTATTCGAGAACTCGGATGGTTGTGAAATATCTTTGGCGGGAAAACCCATTGCCCACAGCGGATCACCGAAGTTCGAGTTTAAATTTGCCAGCCGTGTGCATGGTACTTTTTTATCTTTTAAGTCGTACTTAAGAATGACCCAGTCCATATCATTAAGGATAAAAAATTGGCGCATAGATTCTGGATATTCGGACCAGTGTTCGATCGAAGGTCGAATCGTAAAACCCGAAGTTCCTATCGCAGCAATTAAGGGTTCACCATCTTCAATGCCCATAAGCTTCGCGGACATTGAAGGATCAGCTGTGCTGGATACTTTCATATTTTTATCCAAAGGTAAGATTGGGACGATTGTTCGTGCAGCAAAGTTGGCGTTAAGCCCGGGGTCTTCTGTAGTTAATGGCCACGAAAGCACTTTGGCTTTTTTCATTTTTTCCAGCACAGGACCTATGCAGTGCAATGCCGTTAAGTAATAACCATCGGTTGAGATAAAAGTGCCTGAACAGTTTTGTTGTGCATAACTGCGCATGGAGTCTGCCACTTGTTTAAAATTTTTAGGCTCAAGATCCTTAGGCATGTCTTTGGCTTTGTAGATTTTTTGGGTGGGTGCCGCTAATAACACTTTTTGGAATTTTGGAAGATCTTTCGTGAAGGCCGACTGAACCTTAAAACTAATTTTATCACAAGCATCGGTGCCTGGAGTGATCAGCACTAAAAAATTAAAATCCTTTGATCTAACCCAGATAAAATTATTTTTCTTTGCAAAAGCGAAATCACTGGCTCTAAAGTTTAACTCAAAAGATCCATGGATTGAGGCTTCTTGGGTTGAGCTATTAATCATCGACAGATTAAAAGGGACTGCTTGATAATGAAAGAAAGCTGGAGAGCTTAATATATGATCTAAAGTGTGAGCGGAATTTTGATTATGTTGAAGGAAAACTGACTCTAAGTCCTTGATCCAACGCTCATCAACTTTTAAGGAAGACGCCATCACGATTTGATCCCCTAAACTTGATGGAAGTTCACCTTTAACCTGAAATTGTCTGCAGCCTGCAAAGGAAATGTGAATACTTTCGGAATTACCCCAAGACGTCGCAAAGACAAAGAAATGACTTAGTGTCCAGAAAAGTAAAAATCGAAATGTCCGTACGTACATTGAATCGCCCTCTAGGATCAGGATTAACTAAGCATTGTTTATGCCAAGACAGCAAGGGATTTAGTGATTTATGAGCGATAGGAGCTGTTGAACTATTTAACATGTTGAGTGGAAGTTGGTAGTTGTTGCGCTGTCTAGTTCACTCGTTGGCCTTCCTTTAGGGCGGCTTCGCACGCCCTTAAGGCCAACTCGCTGGAACTTTTCCGCCTGCCGCGGGCGGAACTTTTCCTTCTGCGGGCTTTAATCCATATACTTGTGGTTTTTACGATTGACGATATTTACTTTTTCTTCGTCTGTGGCTTCGAAGTGTTTGAACAGCAATTCGGCTAAGCGCTCTTGAGGTAAACAGTGTTTTGTTTTTAGTTCTTCAACAACGTGATCATAAAACAAGGATTGTGTTTTAAGTTCTTGTTCTGCAGTCACGTAGGCCTGTTTAAGAAGTTTTTCTTTGGCTTCGTCGTCGGCCGCTTGCATCGATTTGATGTTGTGAACCAGATCTGGGTGCGGCAGTGTGACACCTATGTGCGATCCCATACCCATTTCCATGATCATTTGGGATACTAAACCTGTTGCAGATTTAAGATCCATAGTTGCCCCTGAACTTAAACCTTCCTTACCGTACTTTTTAATTTCAGCCGCATAGCCCGCTAAGTTCATTGCGACAAAATCCATGGAAATTTTTGCAGTTAAAAGGGATGTAGGTCTAAATCTGACCTGAGGCATAACATTTCCAGCAAAACTTTCTTTAAAAATTATTCGTTGAGGCAACATCCCCATTAAGCTAATCCCTACAACCAAATGTGCAGCTTCGTGTATCGCTAAGTATTCAATGAATTTAGCATCAGGAATTTTAATTTTGATACTTTCAATTTCCGTTAATAGCACATCTGTAAATATGGTTTTATTTTTGTGACTGATTGTAAAAGCATTTTTAGCTCCGTCGAAGTTCACGCTGTATTCTGAAAATCCATTTTTTGCACTTTCAACAATCCAAGTTGGTAATCTAGATTCCACCTGTTCAGAGATCATAGATAAAATGGGGCGGACACCTTGAGTGGGAATGACACCCTTTTTATAAATCATATCGTGCACTGATTGTTCGAATTTAAATTCAAAAACAAAATCCTTTTTGATTTTGTTTTCAATTCTAGAAAGCTTTTGCTTAATAATTCCTTGATACGAACTTTCTGAAGGTGTGGGAAACAATATTAAAGAAGTCCCCATTCTTGCGACTTGCTCGGTTCTAAATCGAGTCAGTAAACCCTTTTTAATTTTTGTAGGCGTCACAGTGTTCAAATTTTCTTTAAGCTCTTCGGCCGTAAACTCATCAGGCTCTACCGTCATCAACTGCGAATACGCTTCGTCAATGTTACCTGCTAAAATGATTAAAGCCTTGGTGTGATCTTCATAAACGTTTTTTGAAATCTTTTTTTCTATTTCGTTAATGATCCAATTCATCAAACGATTGGTGTCGTCGACAACACACTTTTTTAAAAGCGTATTATAGTCCCGGCTTAACCCTAAGACCGGTGCTAAATAATCAAAATCATAATCTGTCATTAAAAGTTCAGGCCCATAAGGATTCGCGACAAAACCTTGATATCTGCTTTTGATGTCGTTTCTCATTCTAACAATTTCAGTGAATAAAATAGGAAGCATTCCCGTGTCTAATAAAGTCCAGAAATCACGAAGTTGGGGGCGATCAATATCATGCCCTACAGCATCTAAGGTTCTGGCCATTTGAACTTCATCAAAGAATAAAACACTTTGGCGATTAGCAAAATATGAAAGATGATATCCCATTCCGCTTTGAACATCAGAAATTTTACCCAAATCATATTTAAAAAAAGTACTTTCGAAATTTAATTTTTCAACCAAGCGATAAACCAAACTTGTTTTACCAACACCAGACATCCCCCACAAAGATAAAATTACGGGCTTATTTAAAGATTTAGGGATTAAATACCAAGGACGTAATGTATTTATGATTTTATCAATTTGTTGATCTAGACCAATAAATTCTGATTTAAGTTGGCTGGCCACATCATTTAAAAAAAGCTCCTTGGAATTTAGATCATCAATGTCAGTTTTAGAATTTGGAATCCCCTCTTTTTTATCTTTTTCGTAAAGATTTAAAAAAGTTAAAAAAGCTTCAGAGGGATTTTCTGGATTATTATTGGAAGTTTGACCTGCCGGTTTTTCCAAACCAAAATTTGCAATTTGGGCAGATTCCTCTTCCGGGTTTAAAATTTGATCTTCAATGACTTCGGCTTCATTTTTTTGTAGTGCGGATTGGCTCATGGTTTTATATCGACATAAAAAGATCAAACATAAAAATTTAATTCTAATTCTTAAACTTACAGAGTTGATATTTTTGATTTGGATAAATTTTATTAAATAATTATTAATTCAGTCTAGACGTTCGTCGAAGCCTTAAGCTTATGTTCAATTAAAAGTTCGAGAAAGAAATAAGAAAATGTTCATTTAAAATGGGTAAATAGGCATTTAATAATTCGAAATAAAGAGTTTCTTCTTGAGAAAGAAAATATTTCGAGGACAAATTTTCAAAATCTGCCTTTGTGGTTATTAAAAGTTCTTTACTATAATGCTCGATTAAATATTCATAATAGGGTTTGTAAAGATTTTGACAAGCTTGGCATGCTCCACTGCCACTTTGTTCTCTTAACTTTTTTTCGTCTTGATATAATTTATAAAATAACTGAAATGTTTTGGTCAGAAGTAGAAACCGTTTCCGCTGAGCAGAATCTCTTCCTGCATCACTGTCCGGATTAATCAAATCTTGTAATTCGGTTTGAAATTGATCTTTATTTTCTAAGTAGATCAAAAAGTTGTCTGCTATAACTCCGCTAATTGTAATACCAGCAACTTTTAAAGGGACCGTATTTCCTATTCTAAACCCCATTAAACTAAATAACTTTACCACCGGACGAAATACAAATTTAGTGGCTTGAACAATTTTAGGGAAAAGCAGTTCGGGAATAAAAAAAGTAACAATAAGACCGCCAGCTATCGTGATCGACGACGCTGCGATATCGACATCCACAATCGCTAGCGCGAATTTTTGAATTTCACTTTCATCTATGGTACCTAAACAATGAACTGCCCCACCTAAAAAACCAAACGAGTTCACTAAGTACATCGTGTACATGGACTGAAACCAACTGTCCCAACTGAACATGCCGTATCTACCGTAATGTAAGAAGTCAGCCTTCTGTCCAAATGTTCCAGATATGGGTTGTTTGGCACCTTCTACAATAATCTTACCCCATGCCGATGCCGCATCGTTTGCCGAGAACATATACTTGCCGTGAGCTGGGTGTGGCCCAAGACCTTTTGCACGACGATAGCCTTCACACAGTTGAAGCGTATTTTGATACGCATTTTTTTCGACTTCTTTTCGATAGTCATAAAGTGCTTGTAAGACCTCATCACCAAACTCTTTGGCGACTTTTTCTTTTTGAACTACGAAAGCTTGCAATTGTTTTTCAAAAGCTTGCGTATGCGAACTTAAAAAAAGAAAAAGAAACACAAGCATTGTTTAGAAGTCTTGTCCGAGCAAACTTCTTAAAGCAAGAACATCTGCAGTTGTTTGATTTTTATAAGCTTCAACGTTTTCTGGTAGCCATAAAATCACCACATCTGAAATCATACTTACTGACAACACGACTCCACCAACCACAAGTGTAGTCTTAGCGGCCCCACGAATAAATCGACCAGTCTTATAAAATACGCCTGGCTTCACTTGTAGATGTAATGTCTTTCTACCAATTGCTGCTTCATATCTTAATTTTGAAGCTTTGATTTTTTCCTCTGCTGAAACTAATGCATTCGCATCTGCAGATATTCTGCCGCTAGCAACATCATCTTGTAATTTTTTTGCCGAGGCCTCAGCACTTGATAGAACACCTTTCGCAATTCTAACTTCTCTCTCGATAGCGTTTAATTCACTTGTAAATACTTTTAATTTTTCTGCTGGGGTTAACAAATTCACAAGGCTTATGGCTTTCGGTGTGCCTACGGCTAAAAAGTAAATACTCGCTACCGCAGCTGGAATAGCCACAAACTTACCATATTCACTGTTCAAACCAGCAGCTTCGTTAAATGAATCCATGCTCTCAAAACCTTCTAAGATAGATTCTTTTAAAAGTAATTCCCCGCGCAATTTAAGCTCTTCCGACCAGATAATAGATTCCGACTGATTGATATCATTTGCAATCTGATCCAATGACTTTTCAGTGGATGGGCTTAAAGACTGAGCTTGAACACTAATTGTATTCAAAACCAATAACGCAGAAATACCAATTTTTAATGACTTCATTTTAACTCCTTAGATTTTATAAACTATTAGACCGTTTATTATCAGCACTAAACATGCCATTTAATGCTATGATATAGAGAACTTAAGTTTGCATCACAAATATAAATGGTTACTTTTAACACAAGACTGTCTTTTTGAGGCACTTTTAAATTTAAAAAACTTAAGGCCTAAATTATGCTTATGGCTATTTATACTAAGTTCTACTGTTTAGATTACACACTATGCTAGGGATAGTTAATGATGACTAACGAAAATATTTTTGATGAAGAAAAAACAAATGATTCAGATAGTAATCCAATTGAAATCAAGCCCGAGCAGTTATCAAGCGAGATCCTTCAATCGATCATCGAGGAATTCATTCAGCGAGAAGGCACGGACTACGGGAACTTCGAAGCCAGTCTGGATTTAAAGATCCAACAGATTCAAAGGCAACTTAATAAAAAAGAAATTCATATTGTTTTCGACCCAACAACCGAGTCAGTGAACCTCATGACTAAGTCTGAATTTTTAAAAAGAGTTAAAGATTTGGGATAAAGTATTTTGGTCGGAAGTTTTCACTTGAGAGCTAACCATTAATTTCCCAAGTTCTTCTTTGATTTTTTCAACGGGAACAAAATAATTATAGTCTTCCCACAGTTGAGTTTCAGTTAAAGAACTAAAACTTTGGCTGGATTGATTTTTAGGATATTTACCCGTCCAAAGAAGACCTACTAATTGCTGGACTTCATTGTAAACAGGGGCACCCGAATCCCCGTGCCTCGAATCACAGCCCATGGCCATTGACCACGAGGTGATCATACGGTCGTCGCTGATATCAGGATCGGCGATCTGCTTAGCTTCATTGCTTAATGTTTTACATTCGGTGCTTGAATCGGAATAAAGTTCAACTGTCTGATCTTCGAAATTTCGTTCAAAGGTTATAAGTTTCAGCTGCTGATTAATTGATGTGGGATTTTTTGATACGTTCACTGGGGACAATAAGTTTATGTCTGCGGATTGAATGCTGATTTCAAAAAACATAATGTCGTTATCTTTAAGTGTGAAACTCCACCCGTCGCAAGGGTAGTAATGAAATTGTTCTTGATCTTGAATTAAGAAAGAAACTTCGTCTTTGCAAGATGTCAGATCTGGGTAAAGGTGGGCCGCCGTCATGCCAATGTGTTTTCCCTTAAATTCCCCTAAGTAAACGCCGACGCCCACGTCACCCTTATAAGCACGGTTCATGTTTAAAATTTGAAATGGTAGATTTGTGGTTAGGATTAATTTTTCGCGATTCCATGTGGGGCCGGTTTGGTAGCTAGAGTTTGGGTCTGGGTTTGGGGCGTTGATGTAAGTGTGGTCTTTGCTGCAGGATGTGAGGTTGAGGAGAAGGATGAGTGAATAAAAACAACTAACTATAATCTTTTTAAGATTATAGTTAGTTGTTTTTGTTGCGCTGTCTAGTTCACTCGCACACTTTTGGGCGGCTTCGCACGACGGCCACATGCGAGAGCTGTACAGCGATGCATGCAGTGGCCCCCAAGTGCTCGCTGGAACTTTTCCGCCTGCAGCGGGCGGAACTTTTCCCACTGCGTGGGGCGCTATATCTCTATCCCACTTACGCTGTTGCACAGTTCTCCTTTAAGTCCCATAGTTCCGCAGGCTTCGCCTAGTACGTTAGGTGTAAATTTGTCTTCATAACATGTACCTGAAATTTGTTCTAAGCGACCTTCTCCTTGGTTAAGTCCTTGAACTTTGCCTAGGTAATTTGGAACTCCACCGCCGTTGTATCTTGCGATCCCACCCGGAGAATCCCCTGGAACAATGTATCCACCAGCTAAGGCAGTCACAAATTTTAAGTAGAGCGCGCCCATAAGCACATCGAAGTAAACATTTTGGCCACTTCTTAAATCGGTTTTGATTTCTTCGAACGGACGATTATAAAAAGTCATAAAAGCATCATACTGGGATTTATCATTATTTAAACACGTCATCACCATGTCTTTTGCCGCTTGGGTCACGTCAGGGTTTGCTTTACCGTCGCCGCCTTTTAAGTTTAACTGACTTTTTAGTTCGTGAACTGATGCTCCTTTTCTTACAGATAACTGTGAACATCCAGAGTCTGCTCCACCACCTCTTAGGTCTCCGCAATATCCAGATTCAACACTAAGTATCGCAGCAAAAACACTGAAATCATTTCCTGTACAACCTGCAGCCCAAACTGCAGCTTCAGCAACTGACTGAGAATCGTGTCCAACAGGAAATCCTAGATTTCCGTTCCTATGTTCGACAGCTTCCTTAACACGGGTCACTTTTTCGCTTCTTGTAACACCGCGGTTTCTGTTTTCTGTAAGGTTGGACTTGAAACGAACTAATTGTGAATTACTCATACCGTAAGCAGAATCACGGAGTATTGAATTTGGACACACCAGTCCTGCATTTGCTATAAAACTAAAATTTAATGTTAACAACAAAACAACTAACCCCTTAATTGTCCCCTTCAAATTTCTTTGAATTTTAATGTCGTTCATAACGTACCTCCATTAAACTTAAGGCAATTTTCATTCCCTAATCGTACTGTCCTTCACTTAGATTTGAGGTTTAAGTGACTAATCTTTTTTCAATCCGGCTGCCGCAATACGGCGCTGTCTAGCTCACGCGGATTGGTTTTTCCACCTTCGGTGTGCTTATTTAAGATATTCCCCGCAGATTCTACCCGCGCTCCTAGTGGATTCTAGAAGTCTTTCTTCTTTTAAATCCGAAAGAATTTCTTTAATTACATATTTTAAATATCGTTCGTTTTTTATTATATTAGGGTCTCGCATGACCCTAAAGACTAATTTCGCAACAACCGATTTAGCAACGCTTGCAGAGAATTGTCTGCCCGATATTTTTATATTGCCTAAGACCAACTGATTTAGAGTTCGAAGAGTATCTTCGATCGTGGCATCAAACCCAGATCTCAAGATTTTATCTTCGGAGTTTATAAAATCTATGAGCAAATCAGAGGAAATAAGATCTGCATTGTTTAGCGATAATGTAAGTAAGCCCTGAGGCAGCGAAACATATAATCGTTGAATCAAATCTTGATTGGCATAATCACTTAAGTAAGAAACACTAAAAGACTTGGTCACTTGAGATTTCATAGTTTTATGACTTAAAAAAACATCTTTCCATCCATTCCAAAACTCAGGGGTCATTTTTTTGCTGGTGGCAATTCCTTCCGCCCAATTAAATCTAAGTAAAAATGCTTGCACACTTCTATCAGAGCGAGGATCTTCATCGAAAACACCAATATTTAAAAGCAGATCACGAAACGCAATCCACCCTTCCAAATTTATTGTAAAAATATGGTAAGGGTTTGAATGAGTTGTATTATTAAGAAATTGATTCAGACTCTTTAAGCCTAATTCAGAAATCCAGAAATCAACAATTAATATTAAATCCTCAAACTTTGGTCTTTGGGCCGATTCATAAGCGATATTCCACAATTTAAAATAATCACTCTGAGAAATCTTTGACAGATGACTATGATTAATCCCCTGAGACTTAAAAATCTCTATAGTTTGTGACTGCCATCGTGAAGCTTCCTGAGAGCTTATTCGCGGGTAATGCTTAGCTAGAAAATCACGCCAAAAATTGTCATCGGTACTATTAGCAAAAGCTAAGCTTGATAGACAAACCCATGCTAAAATCGCTTTAATGGCGAATTGAACCTTTTTTAGAATCATATGTCTTCAGCGTTGCAATTGGTGTACCTGAAGAGAATAGCCCTACTCAATTTTACTAAAATCTGAAATTCTCGTAAATTGTTCGAGCTCTTTAAAAAGTTTAGATAAGGTATCATGGTAACTTGTGCTGTTTGTGCTTAGTAAGTTATTAACAAGGACAGCCGATTCTGCGATTTCAAGTTTTCTGGCCCCTGAAATAATACCAGAGGCGTGTTTTATGGTTTGTTCAATAGCGATTAACGTTTGACCTTGAACTGTTAATGATAAAGCTAATTCTTCTAATTCTTCATCTCTTAAAGATTTTTTTTCATCAAAAGAAAAGTTTGAAATTTCATCAACTAGGTATTTTAAGATAGTTAAAGCGCCTTCAGCGGAAGTTCGGACTTCAGATGAAACTGAACTTATTTCTTTGAGTTTTTTAGCATCTTCACTGCTTAAAGGCTTAAAGGTTCGTAGACTTTCTTTGATTCGATTAAAAAAATCAATATCGTTAAGTTTTGTTTTTTGAACTGCAGTTAAATAGTCTGAAATAAAAAATCTGGTTAAGGGCGTGTAGATGTCTTGAATTAGCCTAAGTTTTTTTGACGCTGTTAGACCCTGCTGTTTATCTAGTTTGTAGTTTTCAATTAAGACGTCGAACTTAGTTAAATCTAAAGCGCTATAATCAGACGGCGATATATTTTCCAGGTGCGTTTTTCTAGTGACTTCATGATTTATGTGAATTTGTTTTAATAGTTTTCTTCGATGAATAGATTTTTTTAAATCACCGCCTAAAAAATCAGGAAGAATTGAAAAAACAACTGCAAAAAAAGCATGTGGTATAATGGAAGTGTAATCTCCGTTATAGAGTAAGACTCCAGGGAGCGTGAGTGCTGGCACCAATATATAGTTTTCAAGAAAGCTACTTTTAGTGAAAAATCCTCTTTTTTTGTTCATTTCTGCCAATTCAGAAGAGTAGTTTAAAAAACTATTTCGCTGGCCAATTTCAATCAGAGCCTCTTCAAACTTCTTAAGAACATAATCCTGACTCAAAGACCTTAAGGTTTTAAGTTTTGAAGTGTTCGAAGTTTGGTATCTTGGATCTTCCATAGATGTTAATTGCAGCAGTTCAGAGAGCATATTTGAATAAATTTTTCTTGCGAGCTCTTGAATTTGTTGAGCTGTCAGAGCTCGAATCTCTTCAGGAAACTCAGCTTTAAAATTTATGGCTCTAGATAAAGCTATGTTTTTGATTTTTTCTTTAAAAAATGCAGAATAAATTAATTGATTTTCTATCAATAAAGTCAAAGGCGAATCATCTAGGAAGCGATCAGTAAGTTCTTGTGTCGCTGGTATTTTGATTTCGCCTTCGTTGGTCTTAATACTTCGTGCAGCTTCATTGACTGATATCGCGGCCAATCTTAAAGAAGATTGTTGGTTCAAGTATTCACTACACAGCGCGGAGTCGTTTCTGTTTGCTGAAGCGGTCGATAAAATAAAGTTTACTAATAATAAACAAACAAGATAAGCTTTCATAAAATAGTAAGTATCAAACTACTGTCGAGGTGTCTTAAGGTATGTACAATAAATGTAATAATTTCGTGAGTTCTAAGAAGATCCTTTCACACTTAGGTCTTCCAAACGAAATCACATGGAGAGTTCTGGTTGAACTTTAATTTTTTGAATATTATTTAAAACGGGATAAACAGAACCTTCGTAATTATAAAAGTACTTCGCCTGAGATTTCATAAGTTGTTTAAAATCGTCAAGATTCAGACTACTGTTATTGTGTAGCTCATCAATCATAAAAGATACGACTTGCGGAACTGCGGCACTTGTCCCTCCAAAAGGATGATCGATGACCCCACGACGGAGTTCATAAATCTGAGTCATAATATTAGAGCGACCACACGGAGCCAGAATGTCAACGCTTGAATCGAGCTGAGCAAAATCAGGAACATCACCGTTAAGGTCGATGCAAGACGCTATGATCGCTTTAAGATCTTTATAGTACGAAGGAAGCGCGCGCCCTTTTCTTTGGGCAGCGTTACCAGCCGAAACGACAAACAGGATCCCATGATCTTGGTTGGCTTGATTGATTAATTCTGCAATCGAAGAGTTTATTAAAGATAAAGATATACTTATGACTTGGATTTTAAGCTCAATGGCTTTTTGAATACCTTTGTAAAAGTCTTCATACTGGATACCCGTGTTCATCAGCAATAACTTCCCGTGAGACGAGCCACCATATTCAGGATTAAAGATAAGCGAGGCCACAGATGCACCATGCGGAGAGTATAAATTGTGTGGGGTCATAATTGTTGTTGGAGTTAGGCTTTCAGGGATGAGTTGTTCAACTTTATAAAAGCTAATATCAAAAATACCAACTTTGACAAAATCAGCCGAAAAACTTGTGGTGCTCAATAAAAGTGTCAGCAAAATATAACAAATTCTATTCACGATTTGAAACCCCTCATCACTTTTAATTTAGAAAAACTATTTCTAAAACAACGTGAACTTCTGCAATTGAAGTCAACGTTAATCCCGGGTTGTAGAAGTACAGAAAAGAAGGATATAGGTCCAATCAAAAGGGCAAATGGAGTATATAACCACTTATTATGTCCCAGCTTGTTTCCCATAGATTGCACCAAAAAACCGGAGATACGGGCTATTTCTTCATTTACAGATCAAAGGGGACCTAAATATTATTTAATGAGCAGGCCCTCTTTTCGGTGTAAAATATACTCTCGCCACTAATCCGGCCGAAATAAAAATGAATTGGAAGACAAGCCAAGAGACCATTTTGAACGAAGCTAAGCTTTCAATGGGTCAAAATTTGGCACTTTTGAATAGCTTTTTATTTTGTTGCGGTTTTGAATTGATCTAGCGATTACTAAAATTGGCTTAGATTATGCAAATTTCCAATAAAAAAAATTTAAATAGAGGATGTCATGAAAAAATACATTAAAGTTTATTTAGTTCTTTTACTTTTTTCTTTTACAACCCACGCCAAAACTATACAGTGTGACATTTATTTACGCTCTGACAAGGGCGCTAAAGATTCAGAAGAATTTAGATATCAAGTCAGAGATGAAATTTATCAAGTGGCTCAAGAGATAAGAAACTCTAAGCCGAGATTTACAATCCCATTTATCAATTGGAAGAAAAAAGCTGTTTTAAAATCTGAGCCAGTACTTCATACTTTAAATAGCCTCCTTGATTCTTTAACTGGATTAATAAATAAATCTGATCGAGAGGACGTAAAAGCGTCTGCTGAAGTCTTACAATCATTCACTCACAAATTGATAAGAAGATATACTCAGAATGGGATAAGTTATGATTGGTTGCAAAAGCTATCGTTCTTTTATGCACTTCATGCTGAAATGTTAACTTCTGCTGATGGGAATGATTATTTGTTCAAAGTAGGTCGTGCGATTGATTATAAAGAAGAGTTTGAAGTATTGTTCAAAGATCACGAAGATATCGTGTTCAGCATGGGTATAGATAACTATTACTTAAATAAACCAGATTATTTGATATCTATAAACGTGAACTTTTCTAGACATTACTCAAACACGGATTCGTTAATAGTTATTCCAACAACGAAGGCTGTGGATTTAGAAACACTTTATTGGTTAAAATCGCGAGGCATTGGTATTGTTCGAGTTGGTACATTCTTAGACGTATCCCCAGCCGATGCATTTCAAAGGGGGTTTAATTCAGCCTCTAATTACTATAATAAGATCACCAAAGATGGCAAAGTGCTTTCTAATTATGAAGATATAGAGCGATTAAAAGACTTTTATACCGAAATTGAAGAACGAATTTCTAGCATTTCAAAATCAAAAAGAGAACGCCTAATTATGTTAAGTCTTGCTTATCGTTTTTTATCAAGTAATCGATTGATATTTGATAATTGTGGATCATTAGAAAATTATATTAATGATATTCTCGAAGAAAAAAACCTTAAACAAAAATATACATCGTCATTTCAACTAAGTAGTTCGTTAGCCCAAAGGTTGCCCTTAGAATATGAGGTTAGAGAAGCTTTGGTAGAGCTTAAAACTATTATGCTAGCTGCTTGTAAATAATAGTTTGGTTAACTGAGGGGGAATATTCCTCTTGGTTTTATTTTGCGATTTCTACTTCTTTTGTGGGTTGTCAATTCAGCTGACAAAATTCAGCACAATTAAAATTTAATTAAAATTGCGCGTTTTTTAAAACTTTATATTAGTTTTATGGCTTTTTTCGCTACTCCAACAGCGGAATAAAATTTTTCATTTAAACAAGGAACACGTTCAAATTTTTCGCCACCGTGCTCGAAAAAATCTTCTCTTAAACCAATGTCTAACTCTTCTAAAGTCTCTAAACAATCTGTGACAAAAGCCAGTGAAAACACCAAAAGACTATTTTTTTGTTTTGCTTGTTCGACAGAAACCACATCGGTATAAGGTTCAATCCATTTGACAGGACCCAGTCGACTTTGAAAAGACATAGTCCACTTGCGTTTTTCTAGACCAAGTTTTTCTGCCACTGCTTTTGCCGTTTGATAACATTGGGCGCGGTAACATTTTTTATTCACTTCGGTGATTTGATCACAGCACGTTGAAAACTGACATGTGGAGCTGACTTTCTTAAGATGACTTTCGGGAAGGCCGTGAAATGAGAAAAGAACATGATCAAATTCTTTAGGGTTTATATTTTTTGGAATTTCAAGAGCAATGTTATCAATAAACTCTGGCTCTAAATAAAAATCTTGAATTTGATAAAGGTTAGGTTTCCATCCCATAACCTTTAACTTTTCATTTACATACTGAACAATGGATTCCGTTGATGAAGCCGCGTACTGGGGATAGGCCGGGAAAACAACAAGGCTGTCATAACCTTTGTTTTTTATTTCAGCGAGCACGTCTAACACTTCAGGCTCAGAATATCTCATCGCTGAAAACCATTCATGTTCTGTATCTATTAAATTTAAGTTTTCCATCAGGCGCTTTGTGATCGACACCAATGGAGAGCCATCTTTAGTCCAAACCTTTTTATAAGCTTCAGCCGATTTCGGAGCACGTCTTGGAACGATAAGTTTTGTAACAAATAACCATCTTAAAAAAGATGGAAGATTGATCACATAAGGATCCATTAAAAATCGATTTAAATATTTTTTAACATCTTTAACTTCAGTGGTTGAAGGTGAACCAATATTTAAAAATATGACTGCTTTTTTTTTCATGTGTTCCTAGTTTTTAATTTTTCTTAAATCTTCTTATTAATTTTTTTCGCATTATCGTGTGACTCAATTTTTATCTATCTATTTATTTTTGTTTCAGCTGAATTTACGAGCTAATTTTACATTTTCTTCTAACATTTTATTGAGACCAATTTGCCCCGTGTAGTTTCCGATTTTGAATATCTTAGTCTGTCCCATCGAAGTTTCAAATTTAAATTTATCCTGTAAGAAAGTCTCATGTTGAAGGCTGTAGTTGGGAATACCTTGTGGCCAATGAGTGAGCTTCGAGAATACAGGTTCGGATTTTATGCCGAAGGCTTGTTCGCGAAAAGCGAGGGTGTGTTTGATCATGTCTAGTTCACTCGAGCGCTCTTCGGGCGGCTGCGCACGCCCTGCGCTCTTCGCTGGAACTTTTCCGCCTGCAGCGGGCGTGATAATCCAGGTCTCACTAAAAAGGTCTTCTTTAGTGCGGTCTTCGAAGATGTCGGAGTTGAATAAGACTCCTAGTACGCTTTTAGATTTCGCAAACAAGCAACCGAACCCTTGAAACTTCGGGCGGTCTTCTGTTCTGAAAAATAATGTTAGTGAATAAACACTTAAATAATTTACGTTTATAGGGTCTGGGCGCGTGTCTAAAATGATGTCTGCATCTAAATTTTCATAATTTGTGATTTGAGAATTTAGATTTAATTTAAAATTATTATGTTTCGTTAAAAATTTTAATCCAGAATTAAAAAAGTCTGACATTCCTTTTTTTGGTGCGTGTGATCCTTCATGTCTTATTTTTTGGGTGGCAAAAAAAGTGTTTAAACATAAAGAGGCTGAAAGATGATCAGATGAATTTGCATAAACTCCTTGAAGTGCAGGACCCAAAAGATGATCGACAAACACTGGAGATTTAAAAACCCTTTGTCCCCAATTAGCGACGGACTCTAAACTTTTTGGTTTTATACTTTCAGATCCCAGAGCTAATTTAAACATCGGGTTTATGAACTTTAAAGTCTCAATCGTAGTCAGTGGCCAGCGTCTTGGTTTATCTGTGAATACCCATTTAGCTTTAGCAGATTTCTTTCGCTCAGCCCAGGTGATATCGAAGTCCTTAGCCATCACGCTTACGTTTTCCGAGCGTAAAATAGCATTGGCGGCGGTTTCTATAATCCCAAACTCAGAGTTTTCAGTTTGAAGTATTCCACCAATTTTTGATACTTTTTCAAAAACTTCCACATCATGCCCGCGCCTTGCAAAAGCCCAAGCTGCAGACAGTCCAGAAAATCCAAATCCGATGATGGCGACTTTCTTCATAGCGCTTTTGAAAACACCTGTTGAGTTGGCTTATTTAAGCGCAAGCGTTCATCTAAAGACATGCATATGTTTCTTAAAAACGGCTGACCTTTTTCTGTCACCATAATTTTTTGATTTTCGACTTTAGCTAAACCATCTTGAATCAGTTCATTTAAAAACACTTTCACTTCTTCTTCATGTTTAAAATCATCTAAAACAGTTTCCCAAGTGGTCATGAGTTTTAAAATCTGTTCTCGTCGTTTTCGGTCTTGATCAGAAAGTTTATGCCCACGAAGAGTTGGAATTTGTTCTTGCTCGATAAATCTTTGATAGATCTGATATTTTTTTTCATTTTGGTGAAAACAATCTGGAGTTTCAGAAATCGAACTTACCCCTAAACCCAACAATATATCTGATCTGTGATGAGTGTAACCCATAAAATTTCTGTGAAGTTTTTTACTTTGCAAAGCTTTCGATAAAGAATCCGTTGGCAATGCAAAGTGATCCATTCCGATTTCTTTGTAACCACCTTTAAGTAAAATGGTTCGTGCGATTTCATAAAGCTCACGCTTTTCTAAACCCATTGGCAAATCTTCATCTTTGTAAAGCCTATGCGTAGGTTTAATCCATGGCACTAAGGCAAAAGAATATAAAGCTATGCGGTCTGGTTTATGTTCTAAGGTTTTTTCAGCAAGTGTCTTTATACTTGCTTTGGTTTGTTTTGGTAAACCGTAAATCAAATCATAATTGACGGAAGTGTAACCCATGGCCCTAGCTCTTTGGGTTAAATTCAAAGTCATACTTTCTGGCTGTATACGGTTTACTAGGCGTTGCACTTCAGGATCAAAATCCTGTACACCCATACTGACCCTGCGAAACCCAATGTCATATAGGGCCTTAAGCTGATCAGAAGTTGTGCGTCTTGGGTCCACTTCGATGGAAGCTTCAAAGTCTTTGGATTTTTTAATATCTTTAAAAAGATTGGTCATCAAAAAAACTAAATTTTCAGAACTTAAAAAAGTTGGAGTTCCTCCACCTAAGTGGATCTCTTTTAATTCTTTATCTTTAATATACGGCATTTTATCTAAATAGATTTTCCATTCCGATAACAAGTGAGTTACGTAAGGATGTTCACGTTTATGATCTTTTGTAATGATGGTGTTACAGCCACAAAAGGTACATAAGGTTTCACAAAAAGGAATGTGTAAGTACATAGACCAAGTGGCATCGTCTTTAGAAAAATGTTTTTCTAAGGAAGAAAGCCATTCTTTGGATGTCGGGTTATCTTGCCAGTAAGGCACTGTAGGATAGCTAGTGTAACGTGGTACGGGAACATCGTACTTACTTAATAGATCAATCATGAAAGCACCTCTCTAACGCGCTCGACAAAGTATTTAACGTTTTTTTCTGGAGTTTCAGGAAGGACACCGTGCCCTAAAGCACACACCCATCCGGCACGGGCCTCTACAGAAATATCTTGGTAAGTTTTTAAATATTGGTCCAAAGTTTTTTTAAAGTCAGAAAAATCTTGAAATAAAAACAACTGATCAAAATTACCCTGAACAAAACCTTTCTTTTTTTCAGTCTTTAACCACTTCGGTAAATCCCACCGGTGATCAAATCCAAATCCAGCCCATGGCGCATTTTTTAGTTCTACCGAATAATGCGCCTCAGTCGTGCCTTTAGAGTAATACCCTAACTTACCTGGAAACTTTTGAGCTAAACCTAAAAGCACAGGTTCAATGTAAGCTTTAAAAATATAGGGGCTAATTTCACCCACAGACGTATCAAACATCATAACCACTTCAACCCCACCCGCTAATTGCAGTTTGATGTTTTCAATCAAAAGCGGAAGTAATTTTTCACAAAAAGGATTAAATAAGGCCAAAGACTTTTTAGTTTGTTTTAAACCATCTTTATGACTTCCTTCGACCGCATAACTAAATAAAGTCCAAGGCCCTCCGACAAAACCCACAAGACTTTTATCTTTAGGTAAAGCTCTTCGAGTTAACACGACGGCCTCTTTTTGAAATTGAACACCAGCCAAAGAATCTTCAACAGATTTTAATTTATGTATGTTCGAAGCATTTAAATGCCATCCCAATACAGGACCTGGCTTATAATCAAGCCCCATACCCATAGCTTCTAGCGGAAAAAGTAAATCCGAAAACAAAATAGAAACATCAAAATCAAAATCCATAATAGGACCCAAAGCCACTTCGCAAGCCAACTCCGGCACCTTACACAAATCCATAAAGGAATGCTTCGATCTCAAATTCTGATAATGCCCATGATATCTTCCTGCCTGCCTCATAAACCAAATCGGCGGACACTTCTGCACCTCATTCCTCAACGCACCCTGAAACTTCAAATTCATCTGACTTCCCTTCTTAAACACACAAAAACAAGGCTTTAATATCCTTAAATTTTCAAATAATTTTAAAAAAATATCTTTTTAATAAATAAAAAAAACCAATAAATTTTTAAACAATTAATTAAATTTTTACTAACTTACTTACTTACATATTTAGTTACTTATTTTAAAATCCTACTCACCTACACAATTAATAAAAAAATAAATCCTAAGTATAAACCATACACACGTTTGGTTTGATTTTTTGGAATCTTATTTTAATGAAAGTTTAATCTTCTTAAATTCCGACCTCGCGAGAGCAGGATGCGCCCGCCGCAGGCGGCTCGCGCAGAGCCCATGGATGGGCGTGTCGGAATTTAAGAAGATTAAACTTTCATTAAAATAAGATACCAAAAAATCAAACCAGCCATTGATACCCCATCCCACGCACCGACTTCAAACACCCTTGATGCTCCTTCAAACTCTGCCTCAACCTCACAATGCTATTATCCACAGTTCTTTCCGTAGGAAAATCATCCATTCCCCACACTTCATTTAAGATCTCGTCCCGAGAAATAACTTGTGGCGATTTCTGAATTAAAAGTTTTAAAATTAAAAGATCTTTAGACTGTGGAAAAATAATTTCGCCATTACTCCATTTAAAAGTCATGGATTCAAAATCAATCACTAAATCTTTAAATTCGAAAATTAAATTCTTGGCGTGATTTTCTAACACATGATTAATACGCATTTCTAATTCTTTATATAAAAACGGCTTTGGAATATATTCCTCTGCACCAAGCTCATAACCCTTTAAGCGATCTTCGGGCTGCCCCATCGCTGTTAAAAACATAATGGGTTGTTTTACCTTTTGAGATTTTAACCACTCTGCAAATTCAAAACCTGTTCCATCGGGCAAACCCACATCCAATATAAATAAATCAATGTCTTGAAAATTTTGATACGTTTTTGCTTGGCCAACATGAGTGAACCAACTTGATGTGTACCCGGAGTCTGTAAACTTATCTTGTAAAGAAAGTCCAAGCTCTTTGTTATCTTCAAGTAAAAAAACATGAGGCGACTTTTTCATCTTTAATTAACCCCAGCTTTTTCAAGTTCAAGGACAGCTGTTAAAGGGCCTTGTTGATGATGAAAAAATAAATTGCCATTCATCTTTTGAATCAGGATTTTTGAAATGTACAATCCAAGGCCGGATCCACGATACTGACCGCGGTAATAATGACTACCTCCAAGTTTGGTCACGTCCCCTTCAAACTTCACACCATTAGTTTTTATTTCTATTGATGTTTTATTCTTGCTGTTTTTTGAATCCGAAACTTCAATTTGAATTTCCGTAGCTTGGGCATGTTGAATCGCATTCTGAAATAGATTCATCATCACACTTGTTAAAAACACTTTATCCGCGCGAACTGATACATCTTTAGTCAAGCTGACTTCAAGCTCGGGCCACATGCGTTTCACTGAAGATATCACTTCCGAAAATTTAAACACTGAAAACACACCAAAGGCCCTGTCTTCCTGAGATAAAAGCAGTGCATTTTCTAGCTTTAAACCCAAGGCCTGACTTTCTGAAAACATTTTTTTATATTCGCTGGGTGTGATTGAACGATTCACTTGAATGATTTTTTCTAAGGACAATCTATGGGTTGCGATCGTCGTTTTTAAATCGTGAGTGAAAGCCGCAAAAAAAGATTCACGTTCTTTTAAAAGTTTAGTTTCTTTTAAAAAATAATAAATCAAGGCCCCACCACCAATAATCACCAAAATCAAAAACACAAGCCCTTCTTGGACGAGCATTTTTTGATAGCTTAAAGTTTGACTGGAATTTTCCCACTGGGTTTGACTTAAGGATGAGTACTGTAAGTAACTAAAGTAAACCCACCAAGTTCCAAGCGCAGTCGTAAATACAAACCAGAGCAGCGCCAACACTGCTTTTTTATTCTTTAAATTAGAGACACTTATGACACCATTCATTTTTTGTAAGTCTTATCCAAGGCTGTTATAATTTTGTTTGCGGCTTGATCTAAAATTTCATCCGTATGCGCATATCCAATAAATCCAACTTCATAGCCGTTCGGAGCCATAAAAATTCTTTCTTCAATTAAATGTTTAAAAAAATGTTTAAAAAACTCTTTATGGTGGCTTGAGATTTCAGACACTTGTCTGATGGCTGATTCAGACTTCTGAACAAACCAAAACAAGCTTCCAAATCGAACCATCTGAAGTGGCCATGAATTGTTTGTAATCTCTTGATTGATTTTAGACTGAAACTTAGCTCCTCGCTTTTCTAAAACGTCATGAACTTTACAGTCCGCCATTTTTTTAAGTTGCGCATGTCCTGCGGCCATCCCTAATGGTGATGCACTTAAAGTTCCCGCCTGGTACACAGGTCCTAATGGGGCCACATGATCCATAAGATCTTTTCGTCCACCGTAACAACCCACAGGAAGTCCACCACCTAAAACTTTACCGTAAGTCACTAAGTCTGGTTTAAGATTAAAAATTTCAGCCATGCCGCCGAAGGATGTTCTAAATCCCGATATGACTTCATCAAAAATCACTAAGACATCATTTTTTTGAGCATATTCAGTCACAAACTTTATATACTCTGGACGTTGAATTAAAAGCCCAAAGTTTGCAGGAAGTGGTTCTAAAATAACGGCTGCAACTTGATCTTTATATTTATCAATACACTCTTTAAACTTTTCTTCGTTATCTAAAGGTAAAACGAGAGTTTGCGAAGCTAGTAATTGGGTTACACCTGCAGAGTCCGACGCAGATTCCCCAGCAAGACCACTCCCAGACTTCACTAATAGAGCGTCCACGTGACCATGATAACAACCTTCAAACTTAATGATCTTATCTTTTTTGGTTGCACCTCTGGCGACACGAATCGCACTCATCACAGCTTCTGTGCCACTGGACACAAAACGAAGTTTATCCACCGCCGGAGAATAACATTTCACCCACTCCGCTAATCTTAAAGAATAAGGCTCGCAGGTGCCCGACGTCCAAATGGTATCGATCATAGATAAAACGGCTTTTTTTACATCTGGATCTTGATGACCAAAAATCAGTGGACCAAAGCTTTGACAAAAATCAATGTACTCATCGCCTTCCACACTGGTTAACTTTGCACCCATGCCGCTTTTGAAAAATATGGGATGTCCACCTACACTTTGAAAGCCTCGCACCGGAGAATGCACTCCGCCTGGTGCCACCAATAGGGCCCGTTCAAAAAGTTCATTCGAATTTAATTCTTCAATCGGTTTTGTATACATGAGATTCTCTTTTTCATTTCCTTTTTTTTATTAAAAAAATTATGTTTCATTTCATTAAATTAAATTTTTACACTTTTAAGATTTTGTGCACTTATTCACAAAATCAGTTTCGTTTAAACAAAAATAAATTTGATCTTCGGGCAAATGTTTTTTTAACGTTTCCACCGTTCGCCCTAAACCGCAAAAATGAATTTTGGATTTTAGCTCGGGGTAAGTTTCAAGCACGGATTCAAACCCATGCCCACTCATCCAAAAAAAGCATTCTTTGTTTTTTAGATCTTTAAGTAAAGTGTCTTTGATCGAATCCAAATCATACTGCAATTCATAAGTGGACATCATCTTGAACCTTTCTGTAACTTCACCTTCGGAAATATTCATAGACGAAAAATTTGTGAGCCAGATATAATCCGTCGAATTGTCTTCATTCCTATTGGGCAAAATATCTTTTTCATCATCGCTTGAATGTAAATATGGAAGCTCAGGTTTATGCCCTACTCCCAAACCATCTAAAGATCCACTAATCCAATATCCGTCTTCTGAAAGTTTTTTCCATGTTTTAGTCCCAGAGGCCCAAACAATGAATTCTTCATTTTTTAAATCCTCTAAACGGGCTTCATATCTTGTCACGACGAATTCTGAATTAGGTCTAAACAGTTGCTCGGCCCCAATTTCTTTTAAGTGCAAAAAACTTTTTTGTCTCACTGATTTTAGGCTCGACTGTGAAAACAGCTGATTCGTCTTAAACACAGAGTTTAATTTCTTGTCTGGGATCAGCTGACTCGTTTTAAAACCTTTATCCTTAAATTCACCTGACGAATAAAACACAGTGCCCTGTTCCGTTTTCAATGCTGAAAATCCCATCGCCTGATGACATCCCCCACCGTACCGTTTATGGGTTTGACGTTCTAATTCAACCAGATCGTAATTGGTTTGATCAGCGATTTGAAGTAACTTTTTTTTAAAAGGATGATCCTTTAAAATTTCGATAGCTAAAGCCCCTTGAGCGGCAGCTGTAGGAAATTCCGATAAAGGTAAAACCATAAATCGGCAGTGTTTAAAAACTTTCGAAATCTGTTCACGGATAGATTTAAACTCGTCGGCACAAGACATGTTTTTTGTAGACATCAAACGATCTACAGCTGCTTTTGCAACCACAAACCCATCAGCATTTGAATTTAAAAATTTCGAAAATCGGGTCGGAATGTTTCCTCGTATCGCTTCGAAATTAATTTCGGAGACTGCAAAAGGCAAAAGGTCTTTCAATGAATTTTTTAAACTGTATTCACGCCTTGGGCTTGATGTTAAAAACACCAAACTACTTTTTTTGTTTTTGTGACCAGGCGACGATTCACCCTTGGTTTTAAACTTTTCAATCGATGTATTTTTTAGAAATAGCAGATCTCTTTGATCTTCTCTTTCGGACACTGTTAGGATCTCAGTCATTGGATCATTTTCAATGGGCAAGTCTTTCCAAGAATGAACGACAAAATCACAGTCCCCGTTTTTTAATAAGTCCTTAAATTCTTGGGTGAAAACCCCTTTAGAATTAGTTTCTTTTAAATTCATGTCTAAATTTAAATCCCCAAACGACGGACGATTAAAGTATTCAATTTTAAGGGTTGGAATTGTTTTAATTAGAAGCTCGCCCACGGTTAAAGCTTGTAACCTAGCTAAGTCACTTTGACGTGAGCCGATGATGATAGAGTTGATGTTTTCTGATGTTGTCATTGTTGTTTTCAAGTCTATCATTAAATGTTGAATTCAATCATTGTAATTGTTTGCATTATTATGAACTGTCGTGATTAAGCGCTTAAATCGTCCCAACCAAAAGGGCGATGATTCATTGTTGCAATATACAGTTGGCTGGCTTGGTCGACCGAAGCCAAGGCTTCGATCTTTTTTTGTTCTGCTTGTAAGTTATCTTTCTGGATCTCTTTAAAGATTTCTACCAAAACTTTTAAGTTTTTATGTTGAATCTGATCTAAGTTCGAAAGGTCCCTGAAATCCACCACTAAATCATAAGTTGAAAGATCATAATTTTTTAAATCTATTGGTGCGCAGATAAATAAAGCCTTTGGCTTTTCGGAAAGCAAGGGTGAAAACTCAGATATAACATTTAAAGTCCATTTTGAACTTTGAAAGACCTCAGCATACTTTTCTGGTCCGCGGGTATACACATGGGTGTGGATATCTAATTTTTCAATCCATGGTTTTAAACTTTGTACGAACTGACCAGCCCCTAAAATATCTAAAGATTTAAAACCTGTTAAATACTTTCTAGCTAAGCTTCCATAGCTGCTTGAACCCAGATTTGTTAAATGCTTAGACCTGATGTTTTTTGTATCTGCAACTATAGAGGTGATCACTTTAAACAAAGGGTGTTTAGAACTTAAGCTCTTCAACACTTGATTTTTAAACTGGCCAAAAACTTCAGTCTCACCAATAACCGGGGACTTTAAACCACATAAAACTTCGAGTAAAAAGTGATAGGCCGCATCATCATTCATGATTTCTAAATTTAAATCAGAAGACGTAATGGAATTTAGTTTTAAAGAACTATTTTGTTCAGATATTGAATTGAAATCGAAATTAGAAATCCAAATTTTTCTTAAACATGTTTCGAAGCAAATGATATTCGAAGAGATTTCGCTGTCTGAAGATTCTAAGTTTTTCAAAGACGCTAAAAGATCAAAGTCTTTTTGACCTTCGTTTTTAATGAAATGGTAAACGTTCAATGAATGACTCACCCTTTAAATGTAAACCAAATGAGACCTGGTTTTGTCACGGAAATGTCATATTTGGTTTGAAATTTAAGATTTTAGTTTGGCATTTTGGTTTTTATTTTACTCTTCTTAAAAAGCTTAAATTATTGTCTCAAAAAAGTGCATGTTAATGTATCAAGTTAAGATTTTTCTAAGAGCCCATTCCTCGGCAAAGTATGTAAATATCAAACTTGCTCCGGCTCGACGAATCCCCAGCAAGGACTCGTGAATGACTTTTGGGCGTGGCAACCAATCTTTTTCAAATGCAGCCACTAGACTAGAATACTCCCCGCTGACTTGATACGCGGCGATCGGTGCCAGGTTTAAACTTTTTAATCTATAAATAATATCTAAGTAGGGTCCTGCTGGTTTAACCATCAAATAATCCGCACCCTCTTCGCTATCCAACAAAGCCTCACGTATAGACTCGTCAGAATTTGCAAAGTCCATTTGATAAGTCTTTTTGTTCCCCCATTTTGGGGCAGAATCTAAAGCATCACGAAATGGACCATAATAACTTGATGCGTATTTCGCGGTGTAACTGATAATCCCGACGTTCTTGTAATCATTCTTTTCTAAGGCCTGGCGAATTTCAAAAACACGCCCGTCCATCATGTCTGAAGGGGCAATAAAATCCGCTCCCATCTTTGCGTGGATTAAAGCCATTTCTGCTAAAATTTCACAAGTTTCATCGTTTAAAATCTCGCCATTCTTTGATACCAACCCGTCGTGACCGTCAGAAGAGTAAGGGTCTAGGGCCACATCAGTGATCACTTGAAGTTTCGGCGCAAGTCTTTTTACACAGTCGATAGCTTCAAAGTATAGATTGTCTTTTAAGGCCATAGAAGCTTCTGGGTCTTTAAATTTATCTTCAACATGAGAAAACAAAGCCACGCCAAACAAGCCAGAATCCTTTAGGCTTACAATTTTATTTTCAAAATCTTTTAAGCTTAAACGAGACTGACCCGGCATTGATAAAATACTTTCGGTTTTTGTCGACACAAAAAGTGGCTGCACTAAATTTGCCGCTGTTAAATGCGTTTCTGCTACCGAAGATCTTACAGTTTGGTTTTTTCTTAAACGCCTTGGGCGATTTAAAATTAAAGTTTCTTTCTTTTTCAAGGGCTCACCTGCTTTAGATTAATAGAATAACATACTTGTTACTTTAAATTAAAAACTCTTTCCATTTCAAGTCATTCCGTAATATAGCTAGTCCTTAAAATCTAATTTCTCTAGGAGCATAGGGCATGAATTTTCTGTTTATTATGTTGAGCTTGGTAACAGTGACATCTGCTCACGCTCAAGAAAAAAAGAATTGGTCCAGTGAAACCGAAGCCGGCCTTGTTGTGAATTCAGGAAACGCAGACTCTCAGTCCGTATCCATTAAAACTTTAGATAAATACAAACTTACGGATAAAGATGAAGTCGCTTTCCGAGGTGAATACTTTCAATCCGAAGGTGTCGTTGGGGGCACAAAACAGCTGACTTCCGAAAATTCACTTGTAGAATTAAAATACAATCGTGTTTTTAATGAAATGTTTGGTGCATTTGCAGTTACGTCTTGGTCAAAAGATAATTTTCGTGGGTTTGAAGATCGTTTCGAAGTCGGCCCTGGTCTTTCTTACCATTTTTTAAAATCTGAAGAAAAAAACTTTTTTACAGAACATGGTTACCTTTATCGTCAAGAAACTGGATATTTAATTGGCCCTGCAAGTGGTGACACAAATGATATCAATTTTTACCGTGCATACTTTGAGGCTAATTCCAAATTCAGCACTACACTTTCTGGAAAAGTTTGGGCCGAGTCTAAGCTTAATGTCGAAGAGACAGAAGATGTGGAAGTTCGCATAGAGCCTTCGCTAAGCGTTATGTTGACTGGTAACTTTTCACTTGGATTAGCTTACAGATATAGCTTTGACAACGTGCCTGCTGTTGCGGGATTATTACGTGTCGACACAATGTACATGACAACTTTAAAAGCAAAATTTTAGCACTTCACGAATTTAGTATTCAAATTGTTAGGAGATTTCAAATGGGTTTATTCAGCGCTATCGGTGGTTTTTTATTTGGTAAATCCCCAGACATTTTTGATAAAGACGGATCTGTCAGACACAATCACCCCAAAAAGAAGTGGGAGTCTTGGCAAGCCCGATACACTCAAAGTAGTGATTACAACTGGCGTAACCATAGCGGTAAAAAGCGTGGGTCAATAGGAAAACAAGAGCTAAAAAAGTAATTACCTTCTACTTTTTTTCAATAAGGATTCAATGTCATCACTTGGGTTTTCAAGCTGAAGTTCAAAAATTAAATTAATCTTTTCACGAAGCGCTGGGCCTGGACCCTCCCCCGCTAAAATCAAATCCTTACCCGAAACTAGGGGTGTTAAGTCTTCTGGTAACTTATTTAAAGCCAAGATCAGAGCTTCAGCAAACTTTGCGTCAATGTCTAAATATTTAAAAAAATCTGTATTTAAAAACATTTTCAATTCTTCAAGAGACCATGTATTTAAGGCTAGCCTTAGCGCTCGACCTACAAAGGGGTCAGAATTTTTTTTGTTGAGATCGAACATTTTAACTTTCTGAAAATTGTTTTTAAACAAATCCAAATATTTAATAAAATAAAAAGCCTCTTCAAAGAAATTTTTCTCAATCTTTCTTAAAGGTAAAAAATCTTTCCAAGAATTGAGGTAAAATTCAAAATAATTCTTCTGAGATATGGATAGATCAAGAAGGAAATTTTCGAACAAAAGCTTGGATTTCGAGTAACTTTTAATTCGCTCTTGCATATATTTAAGACTGATGGAATGTCTGGATTCTACGAAATATTCGAACAATTTATTATTGATCAATTCAGGTAAAAGTTTGTAAAAATCTTTTCCAACAATCATTTTTTTAAATTCTTCATAAACTCTCTCGCTGGAAACTTTTGAAATATTTGACCAATGTTCAATGGCTGAATTTAAAGTTTTAGCTTCAATAGAAAATCCGAGCTGGCTTGAAAACCTAAAAGCCCTGAGCACCCTTAAAGCGTCTTCTGAAAAACGCTCTTCAGAAATTCCAACAGTTCGTAGGATTTTTTGCTCTAAATCCATAACCCCATTTTGTGGGTCTTGAATATTTCCTTTGTGGTCGGAGTACATCGCATTGATTGTAAAATCCCTTCGTCTTGAATCTTCAAATAAACTTTCGGCAAATTTAATTTGGTCAGGATGTCTTAAATCCGTATAGACGTCTTCAGATCTGTAGGTTGTAATTTCAAAAGTTTCTGACTCAACGATGACAGCGATGGTTCCAAAACGCTCACCGCGATTTGTATGGTGTGGGAACATGCGCTTTACGTCTTTTGGTCTAGCATTTGTGGCGATGTCAAAATCACGAGGGGCAATATCCAACAGCATATCTCGAACAGCTCCACCAGCAAGATAGGCTTCAAAACCTTCTTTCAATAAAGCTTCTAAGACATTTAAAACCTTAGAGTTTTTGATAAATTCTTGGAAATTCAAAATTTGTCTTTGCTTCACCATCTCTTTAAATATATGCGTATCCCTATGAAAGCACAAATTATCAATTCACTTAAGGACTTAAACTTTGCTCAAGTGAATATGATTAATTTAACTAAACCCATTAGCCTTTCTTTCTACGAGAATTGGTTGGATGAAGGTCTAAACGCAGACATGAATTATTTAAAGGAACACTTAAACCAAAAAAAAGACTTAGTTCATTTTTTACCTCGGGCAAAGTCCATCATTATGGTCACTTTAGATTATTTTGATCATCCTAAGCCTAAAAAATTAAGTTCCATGAAGATGGCAAGTTACGCCAAGGGCGAAGATTATCATTTTTTCTTCAAACAAAAACTAGAAGATGCGGTTCTTAGGCTACAAGAGATATTTCCAAATGAAACTTTTAAAACATCAACGGATTCAAAACCAATTTTAGAAAGAGACTTTGCTTACCAGGCTGGGCTTGGGTGGTTTGGTAAAAATACAATGTTGATTCATCAAACCTATGGAAGTTACTTTTTAATTGGTGAAATCATATCAACTCTTGATTTCGTAGCAGAGCTTGATTCGCCCACCCCAAGGTTAATGGGCCCTGACAGTGCGTCTGAGATGACGGATGTTGCTTACCACCCCGATAGATGTGGTACATGTACAAAATGCATAGAGGCCTGTCCTACGAAAGCTCTCAGTCCCCAAAAGCTTGATGCGAACAAATGTATTTCGTATTGGACCATCGAAAGTAAAAATGTGCCGCCCTTGAGCCTGGCTCAAAAATTTGAGTCTTGGTTTTTTGGTTGTGACATTTGCCAAGATGTTTGCCCCTGGAATATTAAACTGCACACTTTAAATCAGATTAACAAAAAAAATGAATTCGACCGCGAGGAAGCTCTTCAGGAAATATTAGACATTCTTAAATCGTCCCACAAATCCTTAGAAAAAAAATATTTTGGCACACCTCTATCTAGATCCAGGGGTTTTGGATTAAAAAGGAACGCTTTGATTGTGGCCATGAATATGAAAGGAGTAGAAATTAAAGAGGATTTAAAAAAAATTGATTTAAAAAATGTAGACCTCGAACAGTTAAAAAACAGCGTGCTTGAGCTCATATAGCTAAAGCTATAGTGATTAGGTTTACTTAAAGTTTACTTAAGCTTCATTGCCACATCAGCGCGGGCGTACTCTGCGCCGTGCTTATCCTTAACCTCTTGATCATGAACGAAACCATTTTTTAAATACAAATGAATGGCAGCTTCGCAATCCGAGTTAGTAAGCAAGTAACAATTTTTAATTTTTTGATCTTTCACAAATTGAATCACGTGTTGTAATAACAACTCACCGGCTTTTAATCCACGGGCCTTAGAATAAACCCCCATTTTGGTCAGCTCATATTCGTCTTCTGAAGTTTTTCTTAAGGCTGCAGTGCCAATAATTCCCAACTTATCGTCGTGGGCAAACCAAATGTAGCCCCCAGAATCTAAAAGCATTTTTTCGGGCTGACTTAAAACAAGTTCATCGATGGGTTCCATTTGAAACATTTGACTGATCCATTCTTTATTTATTTCATAAAAATGGGACTTAAATTGAGGCTCGTAGGGAATGATCTTTATCATGACAAGAACTTACACTTCGATCTAAAAAAGTTGAAGACCAAAAAACCCAAGATGAACTAATTTCTAAAAATTGAGTCTTTGGGTAGAAATAAGAAGGATTACTTTTCTGTTTTGTTGGGACGAACAATTAAAAATATCAAAGCTGCATTTAAAAACAATTGAACAAAAAAGAGCACTTTTGATTGTTCAATCAAAAGCTCTGAAATGCGATAAGCCCAAATCGAAATTAAAGGTAAAGCCACTTCAGAATTCATCAAACTTGATTTCACTTGGCCATAATAAACAAAACACATGAATAAAATGGAGATTATAAGGGAACAAATAATCAATACGATTTTTATTTTTTTCATAACTAATCATTTCCAAACACATTTTAACATTTAAGGCTTTTTTGCACTTCGTTTTTTTTAATTAGGCCGCTTCTGGCACTACAGCATTTCTTCCGGCTTCTTTCGCAAAATACAAATTGGTTTCGGCCTCTTTAATTGCTTGTTCAATTCCACTTTTGGCATATTGAACTTCGGCAACACCAATACTTACAGTTATTTTATTGGTTTTGGTCTTTGACGTAACTATGTTTTCGGCACTAATCACTCGTCTTAATCTATCTGCCAATATCACGGCCTGATTTAAATTTGTTTCTGGAAGTAAAATAGCAAAATTTCCACCTTCCATTCGACCGACGATATCAATAGTGCGCATATTGTTTTTAATCATCCGCGTTACATTAATAACCAAGTTGTCGCCTTCTGCATAACCGTTGGCTTCATTAAAGTTCTTAAAGTAGTCGATGTCTAAAAGTAAAATTGTAAGAGGGCGACTAAACCGGCGTGAACGTAAAACTTCTACTTCACCAACGCTAAAAAAGTGTTTTCTGTTTGGTATTTGTGTCAGCGTGTCCATCAGCTGTGACTGCGACAATTGCATTTGATATTTTTTCATAGATTGAATCATTGGTAAAAAGATATATTTGAAGTGTAGTCCTATAAGAATCGTTACTGAAAAAAACATCAATATATATAAAGTGAACAAATAGTTAAGTTTTGTTTTCGCTGCAGCTTGGTACACACCTACAACTTCGTCCAAGTAAAGCATTAAATCAGAGTTGGCTTGTGCAAAGATTTTTTTGTAGTAAATATTTGATTTTTTACTTTTTAGTGGAAGCTTTATGAACTCTTCGACTTGGTTTATAAAAATCGCGACTTTATTATTTAAAGCTTTTTCTTTGCCATAATAAATTTCTCGTAATTCATTTTTAGGAATTATAGTTTGATCGTAAGTCTTAAGAAGACTTGTGTGCGAGTCACGAAACATTTTCAAGTTAGTTTTTAATTCTTCAACAACTTTTCTGTCACCGCTTTTATACTGAGCCACTAAACTTGCTATTTTTTGCGATAGCATGATTTGTCGGTTGGCAATGTTGATTGTAATTTCAAGATTTGTTTGAGTTTGAAACTTTTTATAGAAAATGGAGCCGACAAAACCTAAAAAGGTAAGAAGAATAACCACCGCAATAATATGATTCTTAAAATGTTTTTTCTCAACTTCGCTCATCGTAACATCCTAATATAATTTAGTTTTTAGACATGTTATATTCGACACAATAACAAAGCGGCTTAACACCATTTGATCTTTAATCTCATTTATTAAACATTCTGTATTTAGGTCTAGCTGATTTCACTAAACCTTTAAAAAGAGACTTAAGAAATCTTAAGATTAGCTTAAGATTTCTTGAATTAACTTGATCGGAGTAAAAAACTATTTGTAGTTCTTGGTTGCAAAATCCCAGTTCACAAGACTCCAAAAAGCTTCAACATATTTTGGTCGAGCATTTCTGTAATCCACATAGTAAGCATGCTCCCAAACGTCACACGTTAACAAAGCTGTATGACCTTTTTGAGTCAGTGGTGTTTCCGCGTTTCCAGTTGTTGTGATCGCAAGTGTGCCATCTGACTTTTTAACTAACCAAGCCCACCCTGAACCAAATTGCCCTAGAGCAGCAGCCGTAAAAGCTTCTTTAAAGGCTTGATAACTACCCCATTGTTTTTTGATAGCTGAAGCTAATTCACCTGTTGGTTCGCCACCGCCATTCGGAGATAAAGAGTTCCAATAGAACGTGTGATTCCAAACCTGAGCCGCATTATTAAAAATCCCACCGGTAGAACTTTTAACAATATCTTCCAACGATTTTTCTGCATCAGGAGTTCCTTCAATTGCAGCATTTAATTTATCTACATAAGTCTGATGATGTTTACCGTAATGGTATTCGATTGTTTCAGCAGAAATATGGGGTGATAAAGCATCTTTTGAATAGTTAAGTTCAGGCAATTTAAAAGGCATGAGTGTCTCCGTGTTTGTTTACAAGTCTGACTTGTTCAAATCAGTTATTTGGATACAATAACTTTTTATACCCAATCTTGTCTACTTTATGAGGATCTAAATGGAACTGGCTTTCAAAACTTGGACTCAAATCGAAGAGTACTTGAAATCTTCCCAAACTCTAATTGTGCCTGTCGGATCAACAGAACAACATGGCCCCACAGCTTTAATTGGAACTGACTTTTTAACAGCTATGGACATCAGTCGAATGGTGGGCGAAAAAGCCTCTCGACTGGTTGCGCCAAGTTTGAATTATGGAATGGCCAATCATCACTTGGCATTTTGTGGATCCGCAAGCCTAAACCCTTCCACTTATATTTTGGTGATTAAAGATTTGGTAGAATCTTGGAAGGGTCAGGGTTTTAAAAACTTTTTATTCATTAATGGACACGGTGGTAACATTGCGCCGATGACTTCGGCTTTTTCTGAAATCAAACGTGGGTCCGAAACCTCAAAATTATCCTTGGTGAATTGGTGGCATTTAAAGTGTGTTCAAGACTATGAATTAGAAGTTTTTAAAGAAGAAAACGGATTTCACGCCACATGCGGCGAAGTGTCTGTGACGCAGTATTTTCATCCTGAAGCTTTTAAATCCATTCAGTCCATAAATTATAAAGTTGAAAAACCAATTACTCATTGGCCTTTAAGTTCAACAGAGATGAAAAAGTTTTACCCAGATGGGCGAATGGCGTCGAACCCTGCCCTTGCAACAGCTGCACATGGAAAAAAAATCGCAAACTTAGCCTGTGATCACATTTGTGAAATGATTAAAACTTGGGGATTTTAAATTATGTTTGAAAAAGTAGATTTACAAAAAATCGTCGGCACTGATCCGAAAAAAGATCCAAGGGTGTTTGATTGGCTAACCGACGATATCGACGACAGTCAATATGTGGTCATAGGTCATCCTGATGATGAGGGCATTAAAAACAACGGTGGAAGAGTGGGTGCAAGTCTTGCGCCGAATAGTATTCGAAAATTTTTTTACAAAATGCGACCTTCACTGTTTCATGATTTTCAAAATCCAAAACTTTACGATTACGGAAATCTAAAAATTGAAAAAGATTTAGCCTCAAGACATAAAACTGCAACAACTTTTATAGAACGTATTTTAGACCAAGGAAAAACCTTAATCAGCTTCGGCGGTGGACACGATTACGGATACGTGGACGGAAAATCATTTTTAACTTTTTGCTCTGACAGCACAAAAAAACCTTTAATTGTAAATTTTGATGCCCACTTTGATGTCAGAAATTTAGACTTTGGAATTACAAGCGGGACGCCATTTTATAGACTTCTAGAAGAAGACGTTTTTGATTTTATAGAAATAGGAATTCAAGAACAGTGCAATACAAAAGCCCATTATGAGTACATCAAGTCTAAAGGTGGACATGTTATTTTTTTAAACGACCTTTTAACTTTAGGACAATTTGATTTTGCAAAGTTTGAAACTTTAGTGAAATCTTTTAATATCGAAGACACCACTTGTTTTCTAAGTGTCGACATTGATGCCTTTTCGAATGCCTATGCCCCGGGCTGCAGTCAGTCTTTTGCAACGGGATTAAATCCTGAGTTCTTTTTTTTAATGATGAATTATTTTATTGAAAATTATTACATTCGCAGTTTAGGCATTTATGAAGTATCACCAACACTTGACTTTGATGACGTTACTTCTAAACTTGCCGCTTTAATTGCTTACAGATTTATTAACACAAAAGAACAGAATAAAAACTTAAAGGCCATCTAAACATGAACGAACAAACAAAACAAAATGCTCCCTTAAGAAGTCTTGCCAGTGATAACCACAGTGGCGTACACCCCGAAATTTTGAATTCGCTTATTGCTATTAATTCCAATCATGTTCATAGCTATGAAGGCGATGACATAAGTTTAGAATTAAAAAAGATCGTAAAGCACATTTTTGGTGAGCAGTTCGAATCTTATTTAGTTTTTAATGGCACTGCCGCGAATGTGTTATCTCTACAACATTTGGTTAAACCATGGAACTCGGTCATCTGCGCCGAAGAAAGTCATTTGAATTTAGATGAGTGTGGGGCGCCCGAAAAACTTATCGGCTGCAAATTAGATTTGATCAAGACTCGTGACGGAAAAATTAAGCCTGAAGATATTGAAAATAAATTAATTCGTGGTGGCGATCAGCATTACAGTCAACCTAAAGTGGTGTCCATTACACAACCCACTGAACTTGGAACTGTGTACAGCTTAAGTGAATTGGAAGAGATTCATAAGATCTGTCGAAAGCATCATCTTTATTTACATATTGACGGCGCTCGCTTTGCAAATGCTGTTGTTCATTTAAATACAGACTTCAAAACCATGGCTCAATATGCTGACGCGTTAAGTTTTGGTGGAACTAAAAACGGACTTATGGGTTGTGAAATGGTTTTGATAAAAAACCAAAATGAAGGTCTCGTCAAATATCCATCTTCGCAAAATTTTAAGTTTGAACGGAAGCAGTCCATGCAACTCCCGTCCAAAACAAGATTCTTGTCCCAACAGTTTATTACGTATTTTAAAAATGACCTGTGGAAGCAGATCGCAGGTCACTCATCCCATTTAGCTAAAGTCTTAGAGGCGCGCATTAAAGCTATTCCTGAAATCAAAGTGCTTTTGCCTGTTCAGTCGAACGCAGTATTTTGTGAAATTCCAAAAACCTGGATTAAAGAACTTAGACAGGAAATATTCTTTTATGTTTGGGAAGAAAAGCGTTCTGTCGTTCGCCTTATGACAAGCTTTGATTCAACTCATGAGGACTTAGATTTACTGATCAATAAAGCCAGTCAACTTTCTAAACACAAATTTAAAGCGGAACCCACGAACGATTCCCGAACATAAAAAAAGGGAACTGTTACCTTTTTTTTACATTTCTGGATTTAGTGAATCCACTTTTGGCTCTGAGGACTCTTCCACCGGTTGCTCGCCAGTCTTTGAATAGTCTATACCTTGGCATCTAAAAATTCTTTGCACACGAGCATTATAGAAGGCTCCTGCGGAAGATAATCTCCATGGTGGGTGACGGTAAAACAAAGAAATCACACACATGCCTTTTTTAGCCACTTCCCACCTACGGTCTTCAGAGCTTGATGTGTACATTTCGCCGGACTGATCCTGAATCAACACAGCATAAGAATGCATTTGAAATTTAGTGACTTGGCCGATCACGGCACTTGGCATAGTCACACGCTCGACTTCAATAATTTCACCTTGAACGGTTTTTCCGAAAATCCATGGGTAATAGATGACCAAAACGGCCCCGAGGGCTACAAAAGTAATTAAAAATATAGTCAGTTTTAACGAGGTCCAAAGTGTTTTCATAAGATTCCCAGCATCGTAGTGTTATGTGTTATCGAGGCACTAATATAGCTCAGCTCAGGACATTGTCCAATATATTTGGAAGTTTAAACCTCTTGGCTTTTTATTCAAAACCAAGAGCTTGAACAGTGCATTAAATATGCGCTGCTTTGACCAAGCCTTACCTCAGCTTGTACGAAGACACTGGCGCTATTAAAATTGCCTTTTATTAAAAAGGAAAACTATGAATAACGAAAGCTTGAATTACACCAATTATTTAAAAGTGAATGAACTTACAAATTTACAGGATTTAGTAAGCACTAAAATAAACAAAACGGCACACGACGAAATGCTTTTTATCATTGTTCATCAAGCCTATGAACTTTGGTTTAAACAGATCTTGTGGGAAATCGATTCCATCATTAATTTATTTAATAAAGATTTCGTTTCTGATTCTGAAATCCAAACCATCAACCACAGACTAAAAAGAGTGATCGAAATCCAAAGGCTATTAATTTCGCAAATTGATGTTTTAGAAACGATGACACCCCTAGGTTTTTTAGAATTCCGAAATTACTTATTTTCAGCTTCAGGTTTTCAAAGCGCTCAGTTTCGCTTGATGGAAAATAAAATGGGTCTTATGCCTAAAGAGCGCGCCATTATGGGCGGCTGCCCTTATCATCAATTCTTGGATCAAACGGACACCGAAAAAGTTTTAACCTCAGAAAAATCTCCGAACTTGTTTTCATGTGTTGAACGTTGGTTAGAGCGAACTCCCTACTTACAAGCGGATAAATATGAATTTTGGCTTGAATATAAATTGGCTGTCGACCACATGTTTGATCAAGAAATTGCATCGATAAAAAAGCATGTACTAAATCCAACAAATTTGGAAAGCTCGCTTAAAAAACTAGAACAAGAACGTTTAAACTTTAAAATGATCACCGATGAAAACACTTACAACGCTTACAAGCAGGAAAATGTTTGGAAACTTTCATATAAAGCTTTAATGGCGGCACTATTTATTCAGGTTTACAGGTCAAGCCCTAAGCTTTACCCAGCTTTTGAGCTGATCATGAACCTTATGGACATTGACGAAAAATGGACCATTTGGCGCTACCGACATGCGCAGATGGTTAGTCGTATGATCGGGCAAAAGGTAGGAACTGGAGGCTCTTCGGGTTCGGAATACTTAAAAAGTGCGGCAGAAAAACATAAAGTTTTTTCTGACTTTTTTAAACTTTCGACGTTTTTTATTTCCGAAAGTCATCTGCCAAAACCGCCGGAAAATCTTATTTAAAGCGGATCACGCAGCACCTTAGTACTATGGTCTAGCTATCGAAACTGTTTTTTTAAAATTAGCCAAAAACAAGATACCTTTTATATTCGATTTAAGGTTAAAATAAAAGTGTGAAATGTTCTGCTCTTTTTTTTTCGTGTTTCTTTTTAGTAAACTTCGCTCAAGCAAGTTGTCCTAACGAGCTCTCAAAAAGTCAGCTCTTGGGCAAGGTTTCGAATCCTACAAAATTTTATACGCCTGTTCGAGACTTCTGCAGTGACGAAACCTTAAACGTTTTTAGCAACTGTATCGAGACAGGTTCCGTGGATAAAACTTTATTCTTTGGTTCCAGAGAACGCTTTTCTTCAATTCAAAAGCAATCAGATTGTCCAAACGGCTTTGCAACGGAAGTCAAAAATGGTTTCCTAAAGTTTCAACAATTTAATGGTAAACCAGTTTGCTTAGACTCTTGCGAGTCTATTGCTATTGGAAAATTTTTTCGAGACGAAGATAGGTTTGGTTCTCGTAAAACCTTACAAATAGGTGATGTCGTTTATATTCCAGAGCTTAAAGGCCAGACCTGTGCCAATAAAACTCACGATGGCTGCGTGACGGTAAGTCAATTTATTGAATATACAAATTCGCCAGTTGTTGATTTATATTCTGGGACTTGCACAACTATTATTAGAGGTCTTTGCAGGGACAATTCAGATAAAAAACTTCCAGAGGTGATTTCAGTTTACAAGGTCAATGCAAAACCTGTCGGAACTAACCCTTCGGAAACTCAACTTTCTTTTGACGTTCAAGATTCACTTTTAAATTTTTATTAGGCTTCAAGGTTGACTCTACGTCATAACACTTGATCCTCATTATAAGACATATTTGTACGATCAACCAACCAGGAGAAACAGCAATGAAAATAATAGCAGCTTTAACACTCATGTTATGCTTTGGAATAAAAACTTTTGCCGCAGGCTACGGTGCCGCAGGATGTGGAATAGGCTCGATTATTTTTGAAGGCAAAAATCAGTGGTTTGAGCAAGGTATGGCCGCAACAACAAACGCTTTGTTTTTTAACCAAACTTTTGGAATCACTTTTGGTTCATTAAACTGTGACGCAAACAAATTGGCGTTAAAATCAGATCGCGCTAAAGTTTTCATCGCGGCTAACAAAAATGCTGTAGTCAACGAGCTTGCTTTAGGGCAAGGGGAAACTGTTTCTGTATTAGCTCACATTTATAATTGCAAGAGTGCCACGGAGTTTGCCGACCTTATGAAATCAAACTACAGCAATGTTGTTTCAAGCCGCGAGTTAAGCACAGAACAGATCGTAAAAAATATGGATGCTGTTCTCCAAAGTTCAAAAATGTGCCAGGCCGATTTAGGTTAAACTATTCAATTTAAAAAACCAGTTAAAATAATCAGCCAAATAAACATTTGCAAAACCAGTCTCACAGACTACATTCAATCCTGTGAGACTTTTTTTTTTAGTTTTTATTAAATTTTTTTTCGTTGTTAACCTATCGTTAATTTCAAATGCCTTAGCACAATCTAAAGATGATGATCATCAATTGGCTTTTTCGAAAGAATGGCTTCGACTTCTTTATTATGAAAAAAAAGGCTTGAATAAATATAAAAGTGAAGTTTTTAGTCAAAAGTTTTTTTTAAAGAAGCAAGGTCTGAAAGATCCCCTAATCGAACTGCAAAGCTTTATTGAAATTTTAAAAACCAAATCTGATGACTCCCAAATTAATGATGAACATCCCATTTGTAGATTCCCTGCTCGATTTTTTTGGATCAATCAAAAACTTAAACTATTTCCTATGAATATTTTTTCGAAATGTTTAAAGATGAATGAATTTATGAACCGACTCCAAGGACAATCGGCTTCCATGGTTTTTTCAAGTTACTTTGTTAATAATCCTTCATCAGCCTTTGGGCATACATTCTTAAAAATAAATAAAGATGAATCTAACGATTTAGATCTTTTAAATTACGGCATTAACTACGCCGCCACAGTCGACACTAAAAACGCATTCTTTTACGCTTTAAAGGGTCTTTTAGGATTTTTTCCTGGCGAATTTACTGCTACACCGTTTTACTACAAAGTCCGAGAATACAATGACTACGAGTCCAGAGATTTATGGGAATATCAATTAAACCTAAGCGCTGCAGAAATGCTATTCCTAAACCTTCACATCTGGGAGCTTGGGTCTGCATGGTCGAAGTATTACTTTTTAGATAAAAATTGTTCCTACTGGGCGATCCGTGTATTAGAAGCAATTAAACCTGATCTTAATTTAGCCGATTACTTTAGTAGTACGTTTGTTGTTCCCATAGAGACAGTTAAAAGTTTGCTAAAATCGAAAGATTTGGTAAAAAATATCAGATATCGTCCCTCTTTAAGACAACAGCTTTTAGATAGATTTAATTTACTTAATACTTCCGAAATTAAAACATTAACGTCTTTAACAAAAGACCTTAATGTAGAAAAAGGAATTAATTGGAAAGATAAAACTTTTGACCCTCACTTTTTAAAAACCTTACTTCTTTATTTTGACTACACAAACGCTGATGATTACGTGGCCAATGAAGACGCACTACTTAAAAAAAAACAACCCCTACTTTTGGCATTAAGCCAGACCAAGTCTACGCCTGATCCCGTAAAGCCTTTGGATTTAAAAAATGCGCCGCACTTATCTCACCCACCCCGTCGATTTGGTCTTGGATATAAGACCCAGAATTTTAACGACGTTTATAAACAAGGCGGTTTGAATTTAAAATACAAGTTAGGATTTCACGACATTTTGGATTCAAACCGAGGATTTAATCCGCATTTGGGTCTGAACTATTTAGACACTTCTATATTATTAAATGAAAGGCAATCCTTAACGGACTCTTCGAAAGATAACGAAATAATTTTAAATTATTTGCACATACTTTCTGTAGAGTCATTTACCCCTATTAATAAATTAGAGTCTAAATTTAGTTGGCGATTTAAAATGGGATTAGATTCCGAACAGTATCTGAAAGATTGGACCAAGACGGTCGGTTTTATTAACTTCGACAGTGGTGTTTCTAAATCCCTTTTTAAAGATGATTCATGGCTATTATACTTTTTTGTTTCTAACACCCTTGAGGTGAATGGACGATTTAAAAATAAGGCTCGTTATGGTGTAGCACCACTTTTTGGATTTAAATATAATATGAGGCAAGATACAAATTTAGTTTTTGAAACCAAACCACTTTTTGTGACTGACTTTTCAAACGCTTTTGAAAATATCATTCAAACTTCAGTGCGATTTCAAAACTATTTTGAAAGTTTAAGCTCTTCAATTTCATTGGATGCAGATTATCTAAAGTCCAAAGACCTTGAGTCCACAAGTTTAGGGGTAAACCTTAATTATTATTTTTAATTTTGAACTTACTTTAAAAAACATCATCTAAATAAGATAGCTCTGACCGGAGATGCATCTGCATCTTTAATTTTTAAGGGCAGTGCAATCAGTTGATAATCGCCTGCTGAAACATCATCTAACACTAAGCCTTCTAGCACAGAGACTTCACGATCTAGGATTGCCTTATGAGACTCTAAACCTTTGTTAGTTGAAGGATCAATTGAAGGTGTATCAATACCAACTAAGATTACGCCTAAGTCTGCAAGAGCATGAATAACTTCTGGGGATAAACTTACAAAGTCATCACGCCATTGATCAGGGTGGAAAGAGTTCGTTTTAAACAAAACCCGACTTCGGTGAACGTCTTTTATGTCAAAGTCAAAAAGCGAAATTCTTTGCCCGAAGGACGTTTTTACTTCTATCACCTGCGCGCCGCCCAAATAAACCCGCAAATCCTTTTGTTCGATTCCCGGTTGATTGGGCCCGTAGTGATTTAATGCATCCGCATGGGCCCCAAGGTGCAAAGTGGTTTTAATTGTGGATAGATCCAAATGATTTCCATTCGACTGGGACATTAAAACCTGTCTTTCAAAAGGCGTATCACCCGGAAAGACAGCGATGTCTTTATGTATTAAAGGTGAAATATCAAAAATTTCTTTTATACCTTCTGTATCAAAAATCATGTGGACCTAGCCATCAAGTGGTTTCTTTAAAATCTAAATTTTTGCTAACACTTCAGCAACGTGACCGTTTACTTTCACACTTCTCCACTCTGCTTTTAGCACTCCATGAGCATCAATTAAAAACGTGCTGCGGTCTATGCCTAAGTATGTTCTGCCGTACATGCTTTTTTCTTGGATTACACCAAACAACTGGCACACACTTTCGTTTTCATCACTGATCAATTGGTGTTTGTAGTTTTGTTTACTGATAAAGCCTTCGTGCGTTTTTACAGAATCTTTAGATATCCCAAATACAACTGTGTTTTTAGAATTAAATTTAGGTAAAGCTTCCGAGAAATCATGACCTTCAAGAGTGCAACCTGGTGTATTGTCTTTAGGATAGAAATAAAGAACCACATTTTTACCTTTAAAATTTGATAATTTAAAATCACCAGAAGTTGATTTTGCGTGAAATTCAGGAACAACTTGACCGATTTTTAATCCTGCACTTAAAGATTTATGAGCTGTCGTTGCTTTGGCAGGCGTCGAATTCGTTTGAGCTGGCTTGACTGAGCTTACGGACTTGTGTGCCATCGCAGCTTTGTTTGCTGCTTTTTTTGGGCTGGCTTTTTTGTCGACTTTCTTCACTACATTCTTCATTGCACTCTTCGCGACTTTCTTTGCAACTTTTTTAGGTGCTGATTTTTTCTTTGTCGCAACTTTTTTTGTTACTTTTTTTGTTACTTTTTTAGTTACTTTTTTAGATTTGCTTTTAGCTTTTGAGGCTGCTTTTTTAACAACTTTTTTTGCTGCTTTTTTTTCTTTTGATTTTTTCTTGGCCATAATTTCTCCGAGGATATTAGTTTTTAGATTTGTTAATAAAGTGTTGGTGTTAAAGTTTTTACGTATTTATAAAGCTGATCGTATGGGGCACTTAATGTGTAAGCTGGATATTCGCCGACAACCAAAGATTGTCCGTTACTAAATTCAAGCTTTATAAGCTCGTGGGCAGGAATAGCGCCTAAAGGTTTAGGTTGTTCGTCCTCTTTTGTACGCTTGATCTGTGGGCGATTTTCAAAATAATCCGAGATGAAATGCTCTTGATTTATTTTTGAAGATTTAATCACTTCAACGGCAAGGTTTTTAAACATTTTGTCTTTGGCGTCAGCTTGCCATAAATTTTGAGGCTCTGGCAATTTGCTGTTGTGCTGGTAAGATGAGTTCCAAGATTTCACTTCTTTTATTGTGATCTTAACTAGCTCTAGGGGTTTCATCTCTGGACACCTTTTACCTTTTAAATCTTTTAAATTTCCACCGGGTTTATTTACGCACTTTTCTGCATGGGCGAAATTCCACGTCTGCGTCATCATGAAGAATAGCATAAGGCTAAACATTTTTAAAATCAGAATGGTTTTGAAATTTCCTTTCACATTTTTGAATTTGATCATTCTAAAATTGAATGAAAACTTGCCAGACTTGTCAATCTTAGACTAATTTGTTTTGTGTTAGAACGAATAAAGCTGTTTAATTTGCGGACTGGTATTGATAGAAGCTAACAGTAATTTAATTTGAGGTCGAAGATTTATGAGTAAAATGCAAGCTCCTCGTGGTTGCCCGGATGTTTTCCC
>JANODG010000087.1:0-2674 GCA_031412575.1 Bdellovibrionales bacterium | reverse complement strand
ATCAGTCTTTAAAAAGTTCCTCCAATCGTTGGCAGTCCAGAAGTACGCACTATTAAACTCTTCTTTATACATCTTATGCGTTCTATACTTAGCATAGTCTGTTCTTATTGTGTAAGTTCTTTTACTGTTATTAGCTTTTACATTTATGTTTTCGCCTGTATTTGTTTTCATAACTGTTTTCTTTTTATTCTTTTTTGCGCAAATTATTTTCTAAATCTGTTAATTCTTTTATTTCTTTCTCTAGTAAATCTTTTAATTCTTTACTAATATACTGTTCTATATGTTTATAGTCATCTATAACGTACTTCATTCTATATAGGCAGTTTATTGTTTCGTTTAATTCGTTGTTTGATATTTTCATCTGTTTCTTTTTAATTTTCTTTTTGCGCCACTTTTACAAACCGTCTCTTTCTAACCTCATCAGGCTTTACTAGCTTTGCGTAGGCTTGTTGTCTTATGTATGTAGCCAGTATTCCGTAGTTATCTAAGGCAAATTGTTTGGCTTCCTCTTCCGTTACTCTTTTACTTAGTATATTAGTAACTGTTGTTGTTAGTGTCATAAGTTTACTGTTTTTATTTGTTTTTTGCGGAATTTTCATTGTAATTCTATACCAGTAACGTGTACTATTAACCCCGAATAACAACCGTTTTCTTGTCTTAACTGTTTAGCTATTGTTTTGGCGGTTTCTTCATTTCTATATGCTCCTATTATCCCACGTGATGGAGCTATTCCACAATAGTCTGAACTCTCATACTCTTCCACTATGTATATAAACTCTTTCATAATATTATATTTTTCTTAAAAAACGATTATTAATTGTATTCCTTACTTTTATTACTTGTCTACCTTTATAGGTTTGTATTTCGGTAGTTGTATTGCTTTCTAATCTTTTTGCGCCCGAAATATGAGTAGGTAGTCTCACTATCATAACTCTATCAGGTATATTTAAAGCTTGTTTAAACGGCTGTTTGAATTTTACCAACGCTCTACCTATCTTATTTATTCTAGTTGGTGGTGCGGTGTACACTGTTATATTTAGCGTACTGTCTTTTACTTTACAATTGTGTATCATAACTTTAATTTTTAGTTTCTATGTTTAACTTTAATATACTTATCGGGAACATTCGACCAATTTAATAAATAAACTGTTCCTTTTATCTCAATAGTTTTATCTTTTCTTTTTGGTTGTTGTAAAGAACTGTTTATTATCTTTTAAAATTGTAGTTTGGGAATAACTACTTTGCCATTCCCTAAACGCATATAAAACTAGCATTATAAATTTTCTTTTAAAGTGAAAAATGCTTTTGCTAAATTAGTCCAGTAGTTTTGTAAAAATAGATATTCCTTACTTTCACTAGAAACATCAAACCCAGCCAAAAGTGCATTTTCTAATATTTCGCCATTATAAAACGGAACAGTTAAAACACTTGGTAAACCTCGCAACCATTCTGAAAATAGCTTTTGTTCACTTAACTGCTGGTTATTCCCGTGTATATATTCACACTTAAATATAGTGTAAAGCGTTTTGATTTTGTCATATAAATGACAGTCGTTTGTTATTTCATAACCCTCAAAATCAATACTATCTATTATTGTTTTTTCGAAAAATGTATATAGTGAAATCTTCATAATATTATTTTATTAAATAGTTTGGAATGCAATATTTATTTACTTGTTTTTCTGTTATTTCGCCCGATTTTTGCAAATGGTCTACATAATTATTATACGCTTCACATCTTGCAGGCTTATCCTTAATTCCGTCCTGCTCGTATTGTTGTTTAATTTCAGGTAAAATAAAATTGATAAAAGAACTATCTACCTGCGATTTGTTTAATGTTTTCATAACAAATTTTATCCTGTAATTGTTCCATTTTCATAATTCTTTGTTCTTTTGTCATATTAAGAACATCTTTTTCAGTTAATTTTTTAACTAATGAAATCATAATAATTTAATTTAAAGGTTTAATTCTTGGTATCGTTAACTCTAATTCAAATAAATCTTTTTCTAAAGACTCATAATAATCATAATCATCTGTAATTTTGGCAACTTCATTTGCTTCGTCTACTTGTAAACTTAAAGCATCGTATTGCTTCATTAGTTTATTATATTTTAATAAGTTCATAATAATAAGATTTATTAAAGATTAATATTGTTTAGTTCCCTCGCTTCAATTCCATTGATAGTAAATTAAATTACTGCGAGGGATAATATTGTATTTATGGAGTTGCGCCAAAAGAAATAATAAAATAATCTTTCTCATCTATATAGTTAATAGTTATTTATGATACTGCTATTCGACAAAGGTAACAAACCTACAAGCCTTATAATCATTAAATACAGAATTATAAGCCCATTATAATAGTGTATTTAATCTAGCGAATGCCTTTCGACCTTAACGCCTTGCACTAATGTTTTTAAACACGTACAACTGATATATTTTACTGCTTTAAACTTATTCAAAGATAATATAAACTTTCTTAGTTCAATGCAAAGATAAATTAAATTTTACTTGCGTAATTAAAAAGAAAGTGTATAAGAACTTTAAACCGTTGGTTAGAATGTTACTCCCTTCCGACGATGTAAAATAACGGCGATATAATTTAGTAAACAAGCAAAATAAATTAGGATATAAAGTATTTTATTTGTATAACACGCATACACGTACATTATAT
>JANODG010000086.1:0-5639 GCA_031412575.1 Bdellovibrionales bacterium | reverse complement strand
CATAGATAATAAGACCGAATTTGTGACTTGTAAGATCGGGGTCAACAACAGGTGGATCTACTTTTGGTAAACCACATGCCGCGAACATTGTTCCCACACTTGCGAGTGCTGCGAATAAAATTGTTAATTCAAAGATTACAGGAACAAAAGCAGGCAAAGACCACATCGGCTTGCCGCCAACGTTAATAGGCCAATTGACAGCAGACGTCCACCAAGTAAACCAAAGACCAAAGAGACAGCCCGTCAACCCGGCAAAGAAAGTCACCCAAGGAATCCAAGATCGTTTTATACCACATGCGTCCTCCATACCATGAACCGGATAAGGTGTTATGGCATCAAAGCTGGTGTACCCAGCTTTTTTAACTTTTTCAGCAACATTTAAAATTGACTCTTCAGTCAACCAAATGCCCATTACCCCGCCTGTTTTACCCATGGTGAGAGCCTCCGTTGTGGTGGTCATTCTTACCAAAATTCAAGACAGGCTTGATCTCTGCTATAGCTATCGCAGGAATAGCCCTGATGTAAAGCAAGAATAACGTAAAGAACATACCAAAACTACCAATTAAGACTCCAAAGTCATAAAAGGTCATATCAAACATACCCCAGTTCGCTGGCAAGAAATCACGGTGTAAAGAAGTTACAGTGATCACATAACGTTCGAACCACATACCGATATTTACAAAAATAGAAACCACAAACATCACAGGGATACTGCGTCTTGCCCACTTCATCCAAAACACTTGGGGAATAATAACGTTACAAGAGATCATCGTCCAATAAGACCACCAATAAGGACCAAACGCTCGGTTGGTAAAGGCATAAACTTCATATTTAGAACCCGAATACCAAGCTATAAAAAATTCAGACCCATAAGCATAACCAACGATCATTCCTGTGGTCATAATGACTTTGTTCATTAACTCCATGTGATCCAGAGTGATGTACTTTTTAAATTCTGGGATTGCGATACGAACCAAAGTCATCAAAGTTACAACCATGGCAAACCCAGAAAAAATCGCTCCAGCCACAAAATATGGCGGGAAGATCGTCGTGTGCCAGCCTGGAAGCTGAGAAACCGCGAAGTCGAATGATACGATACTATGGACCGATAAAACTAGTGGTGTTGAAAGACCTGCCAAAAGTAAATAAACAATTTCGTAATGACTCCAGTCGCGAGCGCGACCACGCCAACCTAAAGAAAATACTCCGTAAATTAAGCGTCTAAAACCCTTTGCGCGGTCTCTTAGCGTGGCTAAATCTGGAACCATCCCAACATACCAAAACGTTATAGAAACAATAGCGTAAGTGGAAATCGCAAATACGTCCCAAACCAGAGGTGATCTAAAGTTCACCCATAAAGGACCACGTTGGTTAGGGTAAGGAAATAACCAAAACGCAAGCCAAGGGCGACCCGTGTGAATGATCGGGAATATTCCTGCTGTAGCAACAGCAAAGACCGTCATGGCTTCTGCAGACCTTGCGATCGAAGTTCGCCATTTTTGTCTAAATAAATATAACACCGCAGAAATTAAAGTACCCGCGTGACCAATACCAACCCAGAATACGAAAGTCACAATGTCTGTTCCCCATCCCACAGGATGGTTAACACCCATCAGACCCATACCGGTGCCGACGATGATACCAATAACTACGATATAAAATAAAAATACTGAAGATGATCCCAAGATCATCGTTAACCAGCCTATTCCCGGCGGAGTTTCAACAAGCGAAGCAATGTCGTCAGTCACGTCTTTTAATGATTTGTTACCATGTACAAGTGGCTTTCTAAAATTTTCCATTAACTACCTGCCGCGTCTCTAGACTCATTGCCGAGTCCAATTTCTTTTTTTAATCCATCAAAATCACTTTTATTCATTTCATTATGATTGCTGCCGTGACCCTTTTCAGTGCCATGAGCTTTGCCTTCAGATTTATCTGCATCTTTGCCATGAGACTGGCTTCCACCGTGTCCGGCGGCATGACTATCATCGCCACCGTGAGATTTTAACTGACTCACATTTCTAACTTTCGCCATGTATTTCACAGCAGGCATGACAGCCAATTCTTCAAGTAAAGCATAAGATCTTAAAGCGCGTTGATTTTTAGTCACTTCAGAACTTGAATCGTTCAAATCACCAAAAACAATCGCTTCAGCCGCACAAGTCTGCTGACATGCTGTTTTGATTTCTTGATCTTGAAGTTTACGATCTGCAAGTTTAGCTTCCGTTTTTTTAGCTTTAATTCTTTGAACGCAGAAAGTACATTTTTCCATGACCCCACGAGACCGAACTGTAACTTCTGGGTTTAAAACCATTTTTAATGGGCTTTGAACTTTGGAATAATTAAACCAGTTAAATCTTCTGACTTTATAAGGACAGTTGTTGGCGCAATATCGTGTTCCGACACAGCGGTTGTAAGCCATGTCGTTTGTACCCTCGTCGGAGTGCACGGTCGCAAGCACCGGACAAACTGTTTCGCAAGGAGCGTTATCACAATGCATACATGTGACCGGTTGAAACACAACATCTGGATTTTCAGGTGTGCCTGTGTAGTATCGATCAATACGTATCCAATGCATTTCACGACCGTTTAGGATGTGCCTTTTACCCACTACTGGAATGTTATTTTCTGCTTGGCAGGCCACCATACAAGCGCCGCATCCATTACACTTGCTTAGATCAATAGACATTCCCCATTTGTGACCCTTGTACTTATGTTCAGACCAAAGAGAAAACACTTTATGTTTATGCTGACCTGATTGAGGATTTTCTAGAATATCTTTAAAAGTAGATTCAACAACGATTTGGCGACCTTCCATAGAATGGTGACCCTGAACGTTGGCTAGAGGAACATATTTGCTGGTTTTTTTCATTTTTGCATTCATGCCAGCAAAAACAATTTGATCTTTTTCAACAACTGCAAATTGGTAAGCGTTAACACCAACTCCGTCAGCGACCTTACCTGCACCTTTTCGGCCGTAACCTAAGGCTAATGCCAAAACTTTATCGTTTAAGCCTGGCTGAATATGAATAGGAACTTCAATTTCTACTCCTGAAGCCGAAAGCAATACAACGTCGCCTTCTTTTATCGAATTTAATCTTGCCGTTGTTGGGCTGACACAAACATAATTGTCCCAACAAATTTTAGTTACAGGATCAGGAAATTCTTGTAGCCAACCTACGTTGGCTAAAGTTCCGTCTTTGATGCCTGTAGTTGCATAAAGAACTAATTCATAATCTAAGGCTTCATCAAGTTTTACATTTAATGCTTTTCCAGAAAACGAACGAGATGATTTAGCCGATGAATCTAAAGTTCCTGATACACCTTTTTGTAAAAAGCTAGTCCAAGCTTTTTCCGTGCCCCCAACTTTACTTAATGTTGAAGACTTTAAAGTGTTAAACCAATCTAAAGACGAACCCATAACTTTCAGCAGTACATCTTCAAAGGCTTGAGTATCATACAAAGGTTGAATCGTTGGCTGCATCAAGCTTAAAATTCCTGTGACAGCTTCTACATCCATCCATTTTTCTAAAGCGTGATGATCTGGGATCACATAATCACTTCCAAAACCAGTTTCATCGATACGGTCACCAGTATAAAAAACAGTTTTTACTTTAGCCAATGCGGCTCTAAAACCAGATGATTCAGGTAAAGTGTAAAGCGGGTTTGAATTATGAATGATTAAAGTTTTAACTTGGCCATCGTTCATCAATTGAATTAAATTTTGAACCGATTGTATAGACCCGCGAGCTGATGCAACAGATTCATTATATTTTACCGACTTTCCATCATTTCCTAAAACACCATTGATAAACTGAACAACATCAAAAAGTGAAGATTGATTAAAGGACATGGAAGTTTCTGTTCCCGTTGTCACTAAAGATCTACCTTTGCTACTTACAAGCTTTTCAGCTAACTTTTCTAAGAAATCGACTTTAAAACTTAAAGCATTTAGAGTTTCGGTGAATGAACCAAATATTTCACGCCATGGAATAGGAAAACTTGCATTTAATTTTTGACAAACTAATTCGGCAAGTTTCATTGCAATAGCTAGTTGCTCGCTAGGTTTGATCGCAAACCTTTCATCCGCATTCATGCCTGTTAAGGTCATCATGGATTCGAACTGAACAACATAATTCATTTTTGAATTTGGATCTCTGCGTTTAGCAAATGCTCTTTGGTTGGCTTGCGAACCGGTAGCTGTACCTAAGTAATCGCTATCGATACCGACAACCACATCAGCCACAGAAAAATCATAGGAAGGAACTACTGCAGATCCTGCAATACGCTCTTGACTGTTTTTAAACGAAGACGTGTCTAGAGCATCGTATTCAAAGTATTGACCTTTGGATTGTGCTACAAACTTTTCTATAATACTTCTTGAAGTCGGCGATGGGTTTGAAGAGGACAACACGTAAACTCCACCAGCATCACTTGCAGATTTTAACGCTGCTGTGACTTTATCCCAATTCGTTTTAATCGTATCTTTGTTCGTTCGTTTAGCATTGACTAAATTTTGAATTGGCCCTGTTAAGCGATCCGGATCGTAAAGACTTAAAACCTGAGCTTGTCCTCTGGCTGATAAAGCTTCGCCTGATCCAGGGTAAAATTCATTACCTTCGATTTTGATCGGGCGCCCTTCACGTGTACGAACAACTGTTCCAACGATGTCCGTTCCATCAATAAATGTGGAGGCGTAATAATTTGGAAGTCCGGGAATAATATTTTTTGGAGCCTTTGCGTAAGGAACAATTTTTTCAACGGGACGTCGTACACAACCGAAAGTGCTTAAAGCTAAGCTTGCTCCCATGAGTTTTAAAAATTCACGACGAGCCCAGCCCCCGGCCGGAGAAACGTTGTCTTCAGCGAGTGGCGATTCTAAAAACTCACGTTGAGCAAGTTCTTTGAATCCATCATCGTTTCGCCACTGCTCTAAGCTAAGCCAATATTTAGGACTACTCGTATCGTTGATATCTTTTTGCATTCTTGATCCTCGATTCAATTTAAAAATTAAAGTTTTTATTTAGTAATGACAGGTCGAACAGTTGATGATTGATGGCACCCATTTTTCATCTTTCGAATGCTCTTCAGAAAAGTCGGTCATGCCGCCTTCTTCAGAAGACTTAGAAGCTTCGGTATATTTTCCGTGCGAAGATTCCATCGTTTCTCTGTGACAGTTGATACACCAACCCATAGATAAGTCTGAATACTGGTAAACTTTTTCCATTGTTTCTACAGGACCGTGACATGTCGAGCACTCTTTACCGGCTTTGATGTGGTTGGCGTGAGGAAATTTAACATGATCTGGAAGCATATGCACTTTGACCCAAGAGACTGAGTCCCCGGAGTTATATGCTTCTTTTAATTGGTCTAAATATTTGCTTTGTTTGTTTAAATTGATGTGGCAATTCATGCACACGTTCATGCTTGGAACGGCTGAGTGTCTGGAAACTTCGGCAGAAGCGTGACAGTACTTACAGTCTAACTGCAGTTCTCCCGCGTGAAATTTGTGAGAGAAAGGCAAAGGCTGATCCGGTTGATAGCCTTTGTTGTACCCTATACTCAATTTATTATTTACAAGTTGGTGGAAAAAAAACCAGACTCCAAAAAGAATGGAAAGACCTACAACAGCACCGATG
>JANODG010000085.1:0-9726 GCA_031412575.1 Bdellovibrionales bacterium | reverse complement strand
CGATCTTCTAAAAATATAAAATGTCTATCCTTCAACCTGGCCAACCGCTCAATCATCTTGCTATCATTATGGATGGAAATGGTCGTTGGGCCGAAAAGAAAGGTCTCTCTAGACTTGAAGGACATTTACAAGGTTCCAAAGTTGCTGAACTTGTTATCGAAGAGTGCTTAAAATTAAAAATACCATATCTAACTTTGTTTGCCTTCAGCACTGAAAACTGGGGACGTCCTGCCAAAGAAGTTCATTTCTTAATGGATTTACTTGAAAACCACATCACCACAAAGGGTGAAAAATTTATTGCTGAAAATATCAAGTTAGAAACTATAGGGGATTTATCAAAGTTACCAAGTTCCTTACAGAGTAAATTAAATGAATTAAAGAATAAAACGAAAAATAATTCCAAACTTACTGTTATTTTTGCTCTTAATTACGGGAGCCGAGACGAAATTAAAAATGCGGCTTTAAAATTAGCTGCAGATTTGGAATTGAATAAAATTTCTAAATTTAATTTCACCAACGAAGATTTTGCTAAGTATTTAGAAACTTCAGAATGGCCAGATCCAGATTTAATTATTCGTACAAGTGGCGAGCAAAGAATATCTAATTTTTTACTCTGGCAAGCGGCATACAGCGAACTTTATTTTACGGATAAACTTTGGCCCGATTTTGAAAGCAAAGACTTATATACGGCCGTTAAAAATTATTATGAACGTCATAGAAAATATGGCTGCCTAAATGAAACTAAAACCGATAACCTAGCAGTAATTCATGACTTCAGAAAAAACTCCACAGTCTAATTATCAAAATTTAATCGCAAGATTGCTTACGGCGTCTATTGCCTTAGGAATTCTGATTGGTGTTCTTTATTTTTTTGGATTAAATGGCGCTATGGTTCTTGTTTTATTCATTAGCACTTTTATATCCGTTGAAATTGTTAATTTATTTTTTAGTTCAGAGATCGAAACGGATCGATATTTAAAATATGCCCTTCCAATTTTAATCTTCTTAAGCTTACTTGCTACCTTTTTATTTTCCCAAACAAGCACCCTATTTCCTTTGTTCACTTCGCCCGATGCAATTATACCCGGTCCAACTTATATTTTACTCCCAATCTACACAGGCCTTGTGCTGTTACCTTGGATTTACAGACTGCATCCTGCCCACATCATTTTTGATAAGTTAGTGGTTTATTTATTGGTAACTTTTTACTGCTATATTTTGCCGATAAATATCTTTGAAATCTTCAAGCTAGATACCAATTTTTATTATTTTGGCTTATTTGCGATGTTAGTTTTCGGGACAGATACTTTGGCTTACTTTTTTGGAAAGCTTTTCGGGAAGAAGTTTTTTAAAACAGCTTTTCAGCCTCACATTAGTCCATCAAAAACTTTCGAGGGCTTTTTCGGCTCGCTTCTATGGCCAATAATTTTAATAGGTATTTGTTATTCGCTTGATATTTTTTATTTCACTACTGATGCCATAGTCTATTTATACTTCACTACGTTTGCAGCAATTTCTGGGGACTTGATGGCTTCTTTAATTAAAAGAAAGTCTTTAAAAAAAGATTCAGGTTCAATATTTGTGGGCCATGGTGGATTTTTAGACCGTCTGGATAGCATGTTGCTTAGCGCTCCGATTTTTTTAATGGCTTGTCCCTTTATAAAATTAATATAAAAAACTGCGGTCTTTTCGTTATTTAATACAAGGTATGCGACGAGACCATATGAAACTTCAACTCACACTAGGATCTAAGTCTTAATTCAAGAAATTCTTAGGGTTTAGTAGATATGCCTCTTTCCTTATGATAAATTTACTAAATGACATATTTATACGAATTACTTCAAACTGTTGGTCCGTTTTTTTTACTTTTAGGTCTTCTAATTTTTATTCATGAAATGGGTCACTTTTCGGTGGCTAGATTTTTTGGGATTCGGGTTGAAATTTTCTCGATCGGGTTCGGAAAAACGATTTTAAAGAAAAAATGGGGCGATACAGAATATAGACTTTCGATCTTCCCTTTGGGCGGCTACGTTAAAATGTTCGGTGACAATCCTACAGCTGTTATTCCACCAGAAGAGCAAAAATATTCATTTATACACCAACCTGTATTGCCCCGAATTGCCGTTGTTATAGCTGGTCCATTGATGAATTTGATTTTAGCCCTATTTGTTTTTTTAGGTATTGGACTTTACGGCGAGCCTCAAATTGCTCCGATTTTAGGGGACATCAAAGAAACTACGGCTGCTTATAAAGCTGGATTAAGATCTGGTGATAAAGTCTTATCTATTGATAATCAGAAAATAAATTCCTTTGATGAAACTTTAAAGGTAATTTCGGAATCTCAGAACGGAGTCGCAAATATTGTTACTGAAAGAAATGGCGCGCCGGTTGAACTTTCTATTCCTACGGAGATTAAAAGTAACCCAAACATTCTTAGTTCTGAAAGATCTATTCCACAAATTGATGGTTGGACGTTATATTCAAAAGCTCCAACTGTGGGTTTCAAAGATGAAACTTCTGATTTGTATGTTGCAGGTTTAAGAAATCTTGATGAGATCAAAAAAATCAATTCTACAAATATTGCGACTTTGCGTGATCTAAATCAATTTATTAGTTCTTTAACGGAACAGCAAAAACAAGAACTTAATATTGAAGTGGCAAGATATGAAGGAGATAAAGAAACTATTTTAAATGTAAAATCAAAAGGTCAAAATTTAGCTTTTGAATCTACAGAAACTTTTATTGGACGAGTTCAAAAGGGATCTCCTGCAGATAAAGCGGGATTAAAACGTGGAGACAAGCTGATCAGTGTTGGTGGTGTCGCCATTAATGATTGGGAAACTTTGCTTTCAACTGTTAAAGCCAAAGGTCTAGAGAGAACGCCAATCATCTTTAAGGTCGCTCGAGATTTTAAAGAGTTAGATATTACTATTTTGCCGCAGATTAAATCCATGATGAATGAAAAAGGCCAAGAGATCGAACGCCCTATTGTTGGCATCGAGCCTGGGTTTTATATCCACGTGCCAGACCAAGTGTATGTAGCTGCAGGTGGATTTGGGGCTTCAATCGCCTATTCACTTAAACAGACCTGGAAGTGGACAGTGTGGACTTTAAATAGCATGTTAAGGGTAGTGCAAGGTGAAGTTTCCCATAAAAATCTTGGGGGCTTTATCACAATCGGACAAGTGGCCAAAGAAAGTTTTAAGATTGGTTGGTCCTATTTTTTCCAAATGATGGGGATCATCTCTATCAATCTATTCTTGCTAAATTTATTCCCAATTCCAGTTTTAGACGGCGGACATCTTGTGTTTTACACCATTGAAGCCATTCGTGGAAGACCTGTAAGTCCAAAGAATATGGAGATGGCGTTTATGTTTGGCTTCGTTCTTTTAATGTCTTTAGTGGGTTTAACTTTATTTAATGACATACAAAGAGTCTTTTTATCAGGATGGTAATTTTTAATGTTATTGTCTGTAGACACCAGTTTTCAAACTGGTGGAATCGCCTTATTTAATAATAAAAATTTGGTTTTCGAATCTTCATGGGATAAGGAAAGTTCACACAGCGAGATTCTTACGCTTAAACTTTTAGAAATGCTGACTAAGTCAAAAGTTGAATCCGACTTGATCACCGAGGTTTTATGCGCCAATGGTCCAGGAAGTTTCACTGGACTTAGAGTCGGAATGAACTTCGCTAAAACCATTGCTTATGCAAATAAAATTAATTTAATATTAACTTCAAGTTTTAGGTCTGTAGTTGATTTAAATACGTTAAAAAGCCATAGTTTAAAAAAACATATAGTATTAATAAATGCCTATAAAAATCAGGTATTTAGAGCTGATTATGAGTTTAAAAATAACCAAATTTTAGAAACTCTTTTTGAGACCACTCACGAGCCCAAAAGTCTACAAACTGATGACGAAAAATTTCTTATTTGGGGTGATGGTTTTGAATTTTATGAAAATCAAATTCCAGAGTTAGTAAAAAGTAATGCGATTCATCCTTCACTCACAAATTTTAATCCTGCCATTCGGCAAGCCGACTTATTTTTTAACTATGACCATTGTCTTAAATTTCCAAAAATTGATCCTTTGAGTGCGGAACCACTTTACTTAAAAAAATCCGAAGCCGAAGAGAATTTAAGTCGTGGTGTTTTAAAGAAACACACCCAAAGGAAATTATGAGTATTCTTCTGCCTTTTAGAAAAAATAAAGATCGTGCTGTTGAATCAAAAACTGTTTTTTATGCCTTCGGTGGCGGTAAAGGTGGAATCGGGAAAACGTTTTTAAGTTCTAATTTTGCAATTCATCTTGCTAAAAAAGGTAAAAAAACTTTAATCGTAGATCTAGATCTTGGCGGTGCCAATGTTCATACCTACCTTGGAATTCAACCTACTGGTCCAAATTTAAAGGATTATTTAAATTCTAAAGTTTCAAACATTGAAGATGTCATTTCTGGCACGAACAATTCAAATTTATATTTCATCAAAGGGTTAGACGATTGGAGTTCAGATCTAAAAATCACTCAAGAAATGACAAACCTTATGATTTCAAATATCAAAGCCTGTGATTTTGACTACGTCATTTTTGATTTAGCGGCGGGAACGCATAATGAAACTATCGAGTTTTTTCTGGCTTGTGACAAACAAGTCATCGTTACTACCCCTGAGCCAACAAGCATAGAAAACTCTTACCAGTTTTTAAAAAAGGCGTTTCATAAAACAGTGATGGAAACTAGCAAAGAGCTAGAATGCGTCGACGAAATTACAAAATTATTAAATCACAAAGATAGATTTAACATTAAGACACCAGCTCAGTTGATTACATTTTTAGAAGAAAAAGAACCTGAACTTGGTAAAATTTTAAGGAAAAAAATAGCGAACATCATGCCTAAGATTTTAATCAATCAGGCAAGATCCCACCAAGACCAAATGCTTTCAACGTCTATTGAAAAAATTTGTTCACAATATTTCAGTATGAAGTGTGAGGGTGTAGGTTATGTGAATTACGACAGCGCAGTTTGGCAGTCGTTAAGAGCCTTAAAACCTTTTCAATTAGAATCTACAAAATCGAACACATCCAATGAACTGTCTAGAGTCTTCGAAAAATTAATTGAAAATAAGCCTTTACGTAACCTTACGGGCATGGCTTTATAGAATTAAGATGAAAGAGGTCTTTGACGGAAAAACTTATTACGATATTTTAGAAATCCCAAGAGATTGTGGTGCTAATGATATCCTTAAAGCCTATGAAAAGATCAAAGAGGCTTACAGCCCATCTAGTCCAGCGTTATACACGATTTTCACCGCAGAAGAAGCTCAACAACTTAACGTATTGATTGACACTGCTTTTTCGGTTTTAAGTAATCCCGTTCGTAGAACAGATTATGATAAGCAATTAAAAAACCCATCAAGTGCTGGCTCGGATAAAGAAAAACCTGAAAAAAGTGAAAAGAGTGTGGATAGAAACATTGGTAAGACAGCTTTTGGCACCTATACTTTAGACTTAAGCTTCGAAGAGACTATAAAGAATACTGAAACATTTGATGGCGCAATACTTCAAAAAATACGCCATTACAAAAATGTAAACTTAGAAGACTTAAGCGAAAAAACTAAAATAAGTAAAACATACCTTCTTGCTATAGAATCCCATGACTTTGAGTCCTTACCCGCTAAGGTTTTTGTGAGAGGATTTATTGTTCAAATTTCAAAGTTTTTGACTTTAGATACAAACAAGGTCACTACTTCATACATGAAAATTTTTGACCAAGCACAAAAACCATGAGTGATTCCTACATATTTACATTTGAAGAACCTACTAAAAAAAGGTTAGATCAGTTCCTATCTGAAAACTTAAAAATTTCTAGAAGCCAAATCTCAAAAATCATCCACAGCGGTTTATGCACGGTCAATGATGTACAAAAAAAAGCTTCCCAAATGTTGGCCCTAAATGACGTCATAAAAATTCAAGTTCCCATCGTTGATGTAAATTTAGGACCTCAGGCCGAAAATATAACTTTAGATATTGTTTACGAAGATGATGACTTGATCGTTATAAACAAACCTTACGGCATGGTTGTTCACCCAAGCAATGGTCACAACGAAGGTACGTTGGTGAATGCCCTATTAAATCACTGCAAGGTTCTTAGCGTAGGATTTCACGAACATCGACCAGGAATCGTTCACCGCCTAGACAAAGATACTGCAGGCTTACTCGTGGCCGCTAAGACTCACTCAGCCTTAGTGCACTTGGCCGAACAGTTCAAAGCCAAAACAGCGACCAGAATTTATATAGCCATGACCCTTGGAAAGCCTAAATTTCAGAGCGGAACAATAGAGAACTATTTGGTTCGTGACCCGAACAACAGAAAGAAGTTTTCATCGACGAAAGCTATCCAAAAAGGCAAGCTTGCAAAAACTCACTATAAAACTATATACGGCGGAATGATTAGTGTTTTTGAATTAAAACTTGATACCGGACGCACTCATCAAATCCGAGTTCACCTTTCTGAAGCTGGCTGGCCCATCATTAATGATCCCATTTATAGTAGCGAACGAAGAATCAACATGGTTACTGATGCTGGACTTAAGTCAAAAATTTTATCTCAATCTAACATGTTTCTTTTTGCCAAAAAGTTAAATTTCATTCATCCCACAACAAACAAACTTATGAAGTTCGAAGCCGAGCTTCCCAATTCTTTTAAAATTCTGTTAGATTATTTAAATGTCGAGATTACAGACGAAAATCAATTTTAAACCAGAGTTCGTAAAATCGGTCACAGATTATGGCATTTCCTACACTTCAAGACCTTTCACAGTAGTATTTGGAAATAAGAACCTATCAGAAGAAAAGGCAGAAGTACTTTATCCAAATGTTAGGTTCACAAAAATAAATCAAAAACACACAATAATGATTTCCAATGAAGACCACCCGTTAGAATTATCAGACGGTCATCAATGGACTAAAAAAAATAGCACTTGCATCATACGCACGGCTGACTGTTTACCTTTAATAGCAATAAACCACGACCTAGACCAGATCACGAATTTACATTGTGGACGTCAAGGTCTAGTGGATGGAATCTTAAGTGAATTTTTAAAAGTTGCAGACATTAACGCGGACTACAGTTTTTTTATTGGTCCACACATTGAAACCTATGAAATAGGCCAAGATCTATTTGACTCACTTAAACTCAAATTTTCCAATCACTTATACATCAAAAACGACAAATATTATTTTTCGCTTTCATCCTACACAAAAGAATTTCTTGTTAATCATTTTAAATCCTATAAAATTTATGAATGTAACATCAATACATTTACAGATAAAAACTACTGGAGTTACCGCGTAGATAAGCTGACGCCAAATAGAAATATTAACTTCGCATTTTTAGGATAGAATGAATTTTGATAAACTTATAAAAAACAAAGCTTACGTTGCATCGCTAATTTTATTGTTAGTAAGTTTATTTCTTTTTTTTAACCCTTCCGTCCAAAATTACTTCAAGTCCATCAGCGAAAACGAAAACAGGGTTGTACTTTCAAAAATCAGAACAAAAAAACTGAATGATCAATTAGAACTCACACTCATAAAAGTAAAACACCAACAAAAAATCTACCTAGAAATTTACGCCCATATGAATCATGGACTAGAGCTTATCGAAAGGATCACCTTAGACGGCGAATTCGACGCCTACGTCATCCTTAAAGATCGAACAACCAACTTCATGATTTCAAATATCGACCGCACTAAAGATCTAGAAATCCTCGCCCCTACCTACGATCGACGCATGAAGCCCATATTGAACGTCTACAAATACGACAACGTCATGGAAGAATTCAAAAAAGTAAACTCCAAATTCTCAAAACCCATCCTATAAAAAACATTTACAATCAAATCTTCTGTAATTTTAAAATTGATATCCTATAGACTATCTAAAGTGGGACAGGCATTGGCATTTGTCCTTGCACTTAGAAATATAAACATAATTTTTAAAATAGATTTTCCCCTTCATATGAGGCTCAGTGGCGCGTAAGCTTGCCGGAAAATAAAATCACAATATTGTGATTTTATTTTCCAAGTGCAAGCTTAAAGTGCCAATGCCTGCCTCATATGAAGGGGCAAATCTATTTTAAAAATGACGTTTATATTTCTAGCAAGGACTCATGCCAATGAGCCCACTTTAGATAGTCTATAGGATATCAATTTTAAAATTACAGAAGATTTAATTGTAAATGTTTTTTAAGGTTGGGTTTGAGGATTTGGTGGAGTTACTTTTCTGAAATTTATTCGGGCGAAAACGGAGGGGTTGTCGCTGACCTTAATTTGCATGAAGATCTGATCTAGTGCGGTTTCTGGTTTTGCTTTCAGGGCTTTCTGGGCGCTTGATAATTTTCCGATCTGTTCAAGGAAGATATAGTCAGAAAAATCAAAATCTACAGGTGAAGAAGGGTTTACGCCCGAAGAGTCTTCGACGGATCCAACAAGAAAACCTTGTGGACTGAATTCAACGCCGTATTTAATTTGATATGTGGCTGCTTTTTCTGCTGTCCATGTAAGATCATTTTTTAAAGTGATAGTTACGGGTAATGTCGCTTCGAAAGTTCCGATTGATTCTGGAGTTAGTCCACGAGCACAAGTTTTAACAAAGGTTGCATCTAAAATAGATTGGTCATCAGAGAAGACTTGTCTGTGTGCGTACTGCACTTGTTCATCTTTGCCTGTGGTATTTTTAACTAATAGATTTAAGCTTTCTGCTTTGTAGGTTTGCTCTGGAATAGTCGCGATTTCTGCAAAAACCTCTTCATCTATGGTTTCATTATCAAAGGGATTTTTATACTCTTGCCCGCTAATACCACAATAAGTCCCTATCGGTTGAATGTTACTGTTCTGACGGGCACAGGCTACAAATAAAACCATAAGGCTTAAAGGAAGAATAAAAATTGAATTTCGTATTTTCATCATGGCTAATAATTCCCAGAAAATGGCTAAAAATTCAACCAATATCTCTTTACTATGTCTTTTAGTTCTGCTCGTTAACTTTACACATGTCTTTTATAGATGTGTCTAATGAGCCGTATTCATCCTTCCAGATTTCACCTTTAAAATCCCACTTAAGTTCTTCTGATCCGAAGGCTTTAAAAGCGGTCTCACTGTCCTTTTTACTGATTTTACCACCAGCTAAACGGTATCTGATGTTATTGCCCGATCTTGAAAAGATTTCGAATCGGATTAATTCAGCTTGGTCGATTTTCTCTTTCAACTGATTGATAGAGGATATAACTTTAGATTCTAAAACTCTCTCTGCGCGATCTTCAGCTTGTCTTTTTAACTTTTCCAAACTTTGAACTTTCTGTTTTAATTTTGCGATGTGAAAGTTGACACCACTGTTTAAAGTGTTGATCCCTACATCAATTGAGGCTAATTCATTTTGCGCCGTCTTTAATAAAGCTTCTTTTTCTGCAATTTTTTCTGGCTTAGCTTTTTTAGATTTTAAATTAAAAATCTCTTCTTTATATTTTGCTACCGCTTCAATATTTTTGATCTTATCTTTTTCGTAATGTCCAACACGGCTAGCAATTTTATCTTCTAACTTACGTTGGGCATCTAATTCATCGATTAAATTGTTAATCGATTCTTGTACTTGGATAAAATCAATGTCAGTACCTACGTATCTAATCAAGGGAACCGGGTAACCTGACACGAAGGATTTCGCGTCCATTTCAAG
>JANODG010000084.1:0-11462 GCA_031412575.1 Bdellovibrionales bacterium | reverse complement strand
GAAGTGGATTAGTATCAGGACCTTTCACATCTGAAAATGTCCTATCAAATTATACGAATCAAAATGTTATGGTTTGGGGCTTAAACTGTAACGAATGGTTAAATTTTTCTGACTGGCAAAACCAATTGCAAAGTGGATCTTTTAACAGTGAAGAGCAAAGTGTAAAAATATTTATAAATCCAAATAAAAGTTCTAATTCCGAATCAGACGCAAAAGTTTTTAAGATTCGTCCTACTACAACTCCTGATCAAGACGAAAAGACGAATGTCGAATCTGGTATGTCTGTGGAATCGGACTCTGTTTCGAGCACTAAAGATAATGTTGTTGAGTTTAAATCAGCTCAACCTAAAAATTTAAGCGATTTTGAAAAAACTGCTATTGCGCCTTTGCCAAGTTTGCCAATGGTGGATGATATATTTGCCTCTGACGATAATTCGAATCTCGAAAGTAGTAGCAATCAAGAATCACAAGATCAAATCACTCAATTAGATGGGCAATTAAAAGATCTTTTAACGGAAGATGATTTCGGTTCAGATGGAAAAACTCTAGTTCAAGCCACTATGGATGGAATGAATGACGAGCTATTAACTCAAGACGGGGCCACCCAGGTTCAAGGTTTCGACATGAGTTCGATAGAAGACTCAAGCCCAAGTGAAGCTTCTGATGGAGCTACACAAGTTCAGGGTTTCGACATGAGTTCGATTGAAGATGTAGTTGCAAGTAAAGCTCCTGATGGGGCCACACAGGTTCAAGGTTTCGACATGAGTTCGCTAGAAGATGCAGTTTCGGTCGAGACTCCAGATGGGGCCACACAAGTTCAAGGTTTCGACATGAGTTCGCTAGATGATGCAGTTTCGGTCGAGACTCCAGATGGAGCTACACAAGTTCAAGGCTTTGACATGAGTTCGCTTGAGGATGCAGACACAGCGCCCGCAAGTGAAAGTGGTACTGAAGTTCAAAGCTTTGATATGAGCTCAATCGAAGAGGAAAAAGCAGATCTACCTCCAGATTTGCTTTCGGATTCAACCATAGACGGTGCTACAGAAGTTCAAAATTTTGATCTCAATTCTATAGATGAAACTTCACATTCTACGGATGATCTTGCTTTGCAATCTGAGTCCTCATCATACTCTGATCTTGCTCAAGTATCTTTACCTGATATTAAAGTCACAATAGAAGCAAACAGCTTAGATGAAATGGAAACCTCTAGCGAAAATGATGAAGAAGGCTCTGGTCCTGGAGAAAAAACCAACATCGCAGAGTTGAAAGATATGTCTCAAAGCATTGAACAGAAGAAAATCTTAGAAAAACCAATTTGGTATGTAGCGTACAATGGTGTTTCTGAAGGTCCTATGAACGTTGAACTTCTATTAAAAAAATTAGATGCCTTCGAACATAAAGATTTTATCTATTTGTGGAAAAAAGGTTTTGCAGATTGGCAAAATTTATTTGATACCCCCCAGATTTCGTCACAACTCGGTATTGGCTTTCGTCGTCATGATCGATTTCCGTTTTCTGGGACTGTAAAAATTGAATTCAATGGAAATATTCAAATTGGTCAGCTTGAAAATTTAAGTGCTTCTGGTTTAGGCGCAACGGGCTTTGGTCCCCTCGTCTTAGGAGAAAAAGTTAAAGTCACTTTGGACTGTCCAGATTTAGCTCATGAAGTAGAGTTCACAGCGATGATCCGTTTTACTAGTGATTTGGGAGTACTTGGACTTTCATACGTGTTTACAGAATATGCCGAAAATATAAACAAAGTTATTGATCTTGTTAAATCAGTAGCTGCAGGTCAACGAGCGGCCTAGTTCTAACCCCAAAACTGGTCGTATAAGTACTCTTGGAAAAAGGTTTTTTGAGACAAAGTATCTATTCTGAATTAATGTTTAACTATGAGTTTATTGTTCCAACTGTTCATTATATTCGTAACAGTTTATTATTTTTATTCACAGTCTGATATCTTAGCGCGAATTCAAAGTTCTGAGTCGAAAACTAAGTCAGCAAAAAATATTGAAGCCGCAGGTCAGGTGATAAAAATCTTCTCGCTCACTGAGTATAAATTAAATTCAGTAGGTCAAAAAGACTGGAAACTTATTGCAGATAGCGCACAGAATGATCCGACCTTAAATATGTGGAACATCGAAAAGTCAGAAATTTTATTATTTAAAGATAATCAGCAGATGGTAAAGATTAAAGCGCCAGTTGGCTATGTTGACACAAAAACTAAAAACTTAATTTTAAAACAAGAAGTGATCAGCGAAACTTTAAGTGGATATAAATTTAAATCCGTGGGCTTAGATTACAACTCTTTGGAAGAAAAATTTAATTCCGAAGGGCAAATAGAAATCGAAGGTCCAAACAAAAGCACTATTTTAAACGGATCTTCTTTTTCTGGGGATTTAAAGTTAGGTCAAGTTGATATCACCGGTCCCATCTATTGCGAACAGGCCATTCCTGATTATGACAAACCCATCATAAAAAGTAATAGAGCGTCGATTGATATTGAAAACCGTCATGTGACCTTCACCGGTCAGGTTTTAATATTAGTTGGTGATATGACCATCACCGCAGAAGAGGCTGAATTTGAATACAATAAAATTAAAGGAGACTTAGAAGTGTTAGTGGTCAGGGGCAAAGTGTTTGCATCTCAGCCTACTCAGTCGGCTTCGGCGGATTTGCTTGAAATCAGAGTCAAGGAAGGTTTCTTTTTATTTCAAGGAAACCCTAGATTTGTTTCTGGTGAGAATACTTTGGTCGGCAATGAAATATTATTGTATAATAGGGGCCAAAGCGTGCAGATTTTAAATGGGCGAGTCAAAACTGAATCCGAGATCAACTTGATCCAAAATCAGTAAATTATTCGCAAATTTTAAGAGGGAAATCATGTCCAAACTTGAAGTTGTAAATATACAAAAAAGTTATAAAAACAAAAAAGTAGTCCAAGGGGCTTCGTTTCAAGTGTCAAGCGAGCAGATCATCGGTCTTTTAGGGCCAAATGGTGCTGGAAAAACGACAAGCTTTTATATGACTCTTGGAGTAGTTGATCCTGATGCTGGAAAAATACTTTTAGACGGTGAAGACATTACGCACTTAAGGCTTTCAGAAAAAGCAAAAAAAGGCATTAGTTATTTGCCTCAAGAAGCAAGCATTTTTCGTAAGATGACCGTTGAAGAAAACATAAGTATTGCCTTAGAGGCTCAAAATTTTAGCGCTCAAAAAAGAGCGGATAAATTAACTGAGCTGATTACGGATTTTGGTCTGGACCATATCCGAAAAAGCTTAGGTATGAGCCTGTCTGGGGGAGAACGAAGGCGTGTTGAGATTGCAAGGGCACTGGCTGGGGAGCCTAAATTTCTGTTTCTAGATGAGCCATTTGCGGGGATTGACCCCTTAGCCGTCGCTGAAATCAAAAAAATTGTTAAAAAGCTTCAGGCTAAAGGCCTGGGCATTTTTATCACCGATCATAATGTCAGAGAGACTTTAGAGATCTGTGAATACGCGTATTTACTAAAGTCTGGCACAGTAATTGTCGAAGGGAAACCTATAGAGATTACGGAATCTTCGCTAGCTAGGGAATTTTACTTAGGCGATGATTTTAAATTGTAGAAAAGTTCCAGCGAGCCCCGCGTAAGGCAAGCGAAGCGCGCCGGCGGGTGCGAGTGAACTAGACAAAAAGAAAAGTTCCAGCGAGCCCCGCGTAAGGCAAGCGAAGCGCGCCGGCGGGTGCGAGTGAACTAGACAGAAAAGGGAGTGTCTCATGTCGATGCAGATGAAAGCGAGTTTAAAGCTATCGCAAAATCTTAGAATGACGCCGCAACTGCAGCAGGCGATTCGTATGCTCCAGCTTTCTCGTATGGAACTTGAAGCCGAAATCCGTCGCGAGATCAACGAGAATCCCCTTTTAGAGGAGTTTGCAGACACTGTAGAAGACGATCCAAGTGCTGAGCTCAGTTCGGTAGCTCAAGAGAAAGATAAGCAAAATGACGACCACGATCCAAGATCCCAAGAAGATGCGGATTGGGAAAGTTACTCGGAACTACAATATAAAGGTTTATCAGCTACGTCTTCGATTCCTGAGGATGTTAACTATGACAATTTCATTTCTAAATCTCAGACTTTAAAAGAACACTTACATTGGCAAGCAAGCTTGAGTGGATTTAACGAAGAAGAGCTAGAACTTGTCTCATTATTGATCACTTACATTGATGACAATGGTTACATCAAAATGCCACTTGATCAAATTGCCCAAGAAGAAGAGGTTGATTTAAAAGAACTTGAAGAGATTTTACCTTTTGTTCAAGAATTTGATCCCCCTGGTGTTGGCTGCAGAGATTTAAAAGAGTGTTTATTAATTCAAGCTGAACATTTTGAAGAGGCCACTAAAGACGTTCTGCACGTGATCGAAAATCATCTTAAAGATTTAGAGAAAAAAAATTACGAAGAGATTGCTAAAAACATGAATTTAAAAATTGAAGAAGTGGTTGAGATCAGCAAAATTATTTTGTCCTTTGATCCAAAACCAGGTCGTATTTTTCAGTCGGAAGACACCCATTATGTAACACCTGATGTATATATTTATAAGATCGGCGAAGAGTATGTGGTGGCTTTAAATGAAGACGGCATTCCTAAGTTAAAAATATCTAATTTATATAAAGATTTAGTAAAAACTGAAGGCCAATCTGGAAATAAAGAAACTAAAGAATATTTACAAGAAAAACTTCGCGCCGCAGTTTGGTTAATTAAATCTATTCAACAACGTCAAAAAACTATTTTTAAAGTTATAGAAAGTATCATCAAACACCAAATGGAGTTTTTTGAAAAAGGGCCAGGGTTCATTCGTCCCATGATTTTAAAAGATATTGCGAGCGACATTGAGATGCACGAATCGACAGTCAGCCGTGTGACATCGAACAAGTACGTGCATACACCAATTGGTGTTTTTGAATTGAAGTATTTTTTCAACTCTGGAATTTCAAGATCAGATGGTGGAGATTCATTAGCTTCAGAATCAGTGAAGTTAAAGATCAAGGGCTTGGTTTCCAAAGAGAATCCTAAAAAACCATTGTCGGATCAAAAAATTGTAGAACTTCTTAAAAAAGAAGGTCTTCAGATCGCCAGACGTACAGTAGCCAAGTACCGAGATGTTTTAGGTATTTTGCCTTCCAGTCAAAGAAAGAAATTCTTTTAGTTCACCTATAATTGTCACGCCTTTAATAAAAATTATATTAAGTTATAACTTGGTGATCACTTAAGTCACTGATTTGGCTTGTTTATTTTATATTTTTTGAATGGCACTGATCATGGATAGTTAGTCTCGGAGTGACTGTAAGGATTTAACCTCGGAAGACTGACCGTATGATGAAAATAATGAAACTAAATTTGAAAGTTTTAAAGAAAACTCACTTTTTTCTTAAGTGGACAATTTCATTTTCTATCATTTTTAATCTAAATTTGGCTTCGGCCGAGCCCGAGGTTCAGACTCCAACACAAAGGGCAGATCAACCCGTAACGATTAAAATTGAAGTCTTTGAAACTCCAGAAGATTACGAAAAGTCTGATCTTGCCAAAACAATTCCAAAATCCTCTGGCAATCTAGTTAGTTTTGTTAATAAAGAGCACGCCCCTCAAATTAAAAACAAATGGGGTAGAAGCTTATTAAATAAAATTGATTTTAGATATTTAGAATACCCAGTTCAGCAGCTAAAAAAGCATTTCAGTGAAGAAGTTAATTATTACCGGGCAGAAAAAACAGCTATGGTTGTGTTAGCGGTCCTTATTGGATCATCGACCTTAAATTTTATCTTTTTTGCAGACACACTGGCACTATCAACAAAGTCCTTTTTAGTGGTTACCAATGCAGTTTTATACTCTTACCTCATTGTGAACATTCCAAGATGGCAAAAAGTTCTAAGAGCCTCAGAAGTACTTGTCGAAAAAATTAAAACACGGCGATCAAATTCAAGTGATGTTTCAGAGATTTCGCAAGTTGTTGGAAATCTTGGAGCAAACTTCGCATTTTTTATGATTTATAATTTCACAGCTCAAGGAATTATCAATTGGGACGATTTATCGCAGTTGTTCAGCGGGGATCTGCTGGCCCTAATGCTAAAAAACAGTGTTTTGGGTATGGCAAGCACTGGTGTCTGGGACACCACATTTAGAAACTGGTTCTTAAAAGGTTCCATTGATAAACGAAAATTAGATGTTTTAAATTGGCGCGAAGCTGTTGTTGCAGGTCTTCTCCAAAGCTTGGCGGCTGCAGGTCACTCTGCCGGAGATATTGGGTTGATGGCGAGTGGGGCTTTAGGTGCAGGCGCATTAATGTTTTACTCTGACAAGGCAAATTCATTTCGCGACAAACTATCATGGGTTTTTAATCGGGGGAAATTTGCCTTCACGAACACGGCCTTAAGAACTATTGCTGAGGGCTCTGATTCGAATATATGCACAAATTTTTTAAGATAAAATATACTTAAAAAAATTTCAGTGTTTTTACAAATTTATAGCGTCTCATACTGAGAATTTTAGAGCTAAACTTGATATCTGTTTTTTAAATCACAATAAAATTTTATACCTAAGATAAAAAATAAAAAATATTTGCGAAGTTGTTGTCTGACATTTTGTTGGCATGGTTTTCATGTCTCAATAAATTAAAGTACACGAAACTTAAGTCTTTTTTTGAGAATGTTAAAATTATTTAATCTGCAATCCTACAAATTATAATAAAAAGCAAAAATAAATCTAAGGTTTTTATTTCTACAGCTCTGGACTCACGCGCCGATGAGTTATAACGGAGGATAACTCATGAAAGTAAACTATACATTTAGACGAAGAAATTGGTCGAACTATCTTGTGGAATATGCAGGGAAGAAGGCGTTGAAGCTTCAAAAGTTCGAGTCTCATAATCCATTCAATGTCAGCGTCACCTTTATGGATGAAAAAAACGAACGTACTGTTAATCTACTTGTAGAATGCGACGGTGAACATTTCTCGGCAAAGTCACACACTGATGACTATTTCGATGCGATAGACAGCTGTTTTGAAAAGGTTGAAAAACAGATGGATAAAAAGAAAACAAAGGCTAAGTCTGGCAAAATGCGTCGTCTTAAAAACGAAAAAGCCAACATGCAAGCTCTGCAATCTTTTGAACAAGACGTTAAAAGAAAATCGGCTTAATTCTTAAACTAATTCGTGTCAGATTGCGTTTTTGACACTTGAGTTGTCATTTGCAACCCCTTGTGGATTTTGATACTTGTAAAGAAGTGCAAAATCAATTTTGGAGGGGATATGTCTAGACAATACTTTTTCACAAGTGAATCTGTTTCTGAGGGACACCCCGATAAGGTCAGTGATCAAATCAGCGATTCCATACTCGATGCGATATTGACTCAAGATTCTAAAAGTCGTGTGGCCTGCGAAACCTTGGTCACAACTGGCTTAGTGGTGGTTGCCGGTGAAATCACAACAAAAGCCTACGTCGATTTTCCAGATGTTGTTCGTCAAACCGTAAAACGAATCGGTTACGATTCAAGCGACATGGGTTTTGATTATAAGACCTGCGCTGTCATCAATACGATTGACCGTCAAAGCCCCGATATTGCCATGGGTGTTGATTCTTCAGCCACCAAAGAAATGGGAGCCGGTGATCAAGGCTTAATGTTTGGCTACGCGGTGAATGAAACTCCCGAACTTATGCCACTGTCCTTGGCGCTATCTCACAAATTAGTTCAGGTGATGGCAAGTCACCGAAAAAATAAAACTGTTGGATTTTTAAGACCTGATAGCAAGAGCCAAGTCACAGTTGAATATCATGGACGAGAAATTAAGCGTGTAGACGCTGTGGTGATTTCAACTCAGCATTCTGAAAATGTATCTCAAAGTGATGTGCAAGGTTACGTTCGTGAGCAATTAATCCCTGAAGTTATTCCTGCAAAATATATCGATTCAAAAACTAAATTTTATATTAACCCCACGGGAAGATTTGTTGTGGGTGGACCACAAGGCGATTGCGGTTTAACTGGTCGAAAAATCATAGTGGACACTTACGGTGGCCACGGGGCCCACGGTGGTGGTGCTTTTTCTGGAAAAGATCCAACAAAAGTAGATCGCTCAGCGGCCTATGCCGCAAGACATATTGCTAAAAACATTGTCAAAGCAGGGCTTGCTGAAAAAATTCTTGTGCAGCTTTCTTACGCTATTGGTGTGGCTGAACCTACAAGTATTATGATTGAAGATTACGGCACAGCGAAAGTGGACGTTAAAAAAATCGAAGCTGCAATTCCCAAAATTTGGAACCTTAAACCTTCTGGCATTATCGAATCTTTGGATTTATTGAAACCGATTTACGCTAAGACGGCGGCCTATGGTCACTTTGGTCGTGAAGATATGGGTTTCACCTGGGAGATGACAAACAAAGTTGAGCTCTTAAAAGAATTCTGCCTTTAAAATCACATAAAACTGGCAAACTATTGAAGGTTTACTTAATATGACTTAAGTAGCTAACAATGCAAAAAAGAGATCATAAATAATGAGTGAAAAACGTAACTCCCATATCAGAAATTTTTCGATCATAGCCCACATTGATCACGGTAAAAGTACACTTGCTGATGGAATCTTAAAATTCACAGGCGCCTTATCTGATCGTGAAATGAAAGATAAGGATCAGTACCTTGATAGTATGGATATCGAGCGCGAGCGTGGGATCACAATAAAGGCCCAAACTGTTCGTATTAATTACAAAGCCAAAGATGGAATCACGTATCAGTTTAATCTGATTGATACCCCGGGACATGTGGACTTCAGTTATGAAGTTTCAAGGTCCTTAGCCGCCTGCGAGGGCGCACTATTAGTTGTCGATGCGGCCCAAGGTGTTCAGGCTCAAACTTTAGCCAATGTTTATTTGGCCTTAGATAATAACTTAGAAATTATTCCTATATTAAATAAAATTGATTTACCAGCTGCAGAGCCTGAAAAAATCCGCCAGCAGATTGAAGACGTTATTGGTCTCGATGCTTCGGAAGCTATTTTAGCAAGTGCCAAAGCTAAAATCGGCATCGAAGAAATTCTAGAAGCCGTTGTTAAAAAAATTCCAGCTCCTTTAGAAAAAAATGAGTTACCGCTTAGGGCTTTAATCTTTGATTCTTGGTTTGACAGTTATCAGGGTGTCGTAACTTTAGTTCGACTTAAAGAAGGTGTTCTAAAAGTTAAAGACCGTATTAAGTTTATGGCCAACGACGCTGAATATGAAGTTCTAAAACTTGGAGTTTTTACTCCGCATCCTAAAGAATTAGATCGCCTTGAATCGGGTGAGGTTGGCTTTATCATTTGTGGCATCAAAGAACTTCGTCAAGTTCAAGTGGGTGACACGATAACCTCTGCAAAAAAAGGGGCGAAAGAAGCTTTAGGTGGTTTTAAAAAAGTAAAACCTATGGTTTTTTCTGGAATTTTTCCGGTAGACACTTCTGACTTTAAAGAACTAGAAGAGTCTTTAAATAAACTTTGTTTAAATGATTCGTCCTTGACCTTTGAACCTGAAAAATCTTTAGCTTTAGGATTTGGTTTTCGCTGTGGGTTTTTAGGACTACTTCACATGGAGATTGTTCAAGAACGCTTAGAGCGCGAATTTAATTTAGACTTGATCACAACTTCACCTTCTGTGGTTTACAAAGTGAAAACTATAAAGGGTGACGAATTTGAAATCGAAAACCCATCGAACTTACCTGATCCAACTTTAGTCGAAAATATTTACGAACCTTACGTGCTTTTAGATGTTCATACGCCGGCAGAATACCTTGGGTCCATCATTAAACTTTGTGAAGACAAACGTGGTGAGCAAAAAAAAATGGAATACATTTTGGCCGACAAAGTTGTGATCCAATACCGCTTACCTTTAAACGAAATGGTGTTCGATTTTTACGACAGGTTAAAATCAATGACTAAGGGTTATGCTTCGATGGAGTATGAACTTAATGGTTACGAAATTTCTGACCTGGTTAAAATGGACATTTTAATCAATTCTGAGCCTGTGGATGCCTTATCAATCATTGTCCACAGTTCCAAAGTGGTCGCCCGCGGGCGTGATTTGACGAAGAAGCTTAAAGAAATTATTCCCCAACAGCAGTATCAAGTGAATATTCAAGCGGCTATTGGCGCAAAAATTTTAGCACGTGAAACCATCGGGGCTTTAAGAAAAGACGTAACAGCCAAATGTTATGGTGGTGATATTTCTCGTAAGCGAAAACTTTTAGAAAAGCAAAAAGAAGGTAAAAAACGCATGAAGCAGATCGGTAAAGTCGAAATACCGCAAAAAGCTTTTCTTGCGGTTTTAAAAACAGACAGTTAATCTAAGCGTTATTGATTAATATTTAGGTTTATTTTCATTAGACTACTCAAATGGGAAATAGTTTCAACGCGTAGTTAAAGATATAGATCAAACCAAGGACAACAACGATGGTTAGCAGCTTTTTAGAATCAATTAAAACTAATTTTACTCGAAAAGTTTTTTGGACAGAAGGACACGGATCTTTATTTCTAGCGGTTTTGGTCGCATTGACAATCAGATGGCTATTTTTAGAAGCATTCGTCATCCCTTCGGGAAGTATGCTTCCTACCTTACTTAAACACGATCATATTTTTGTGAATAAAATGGCTTACGGCGTTCGCGTACCATTTAGTAAAAAATGGATGTTTCAGTTTGATGGACCAAAACCAGGGGAAGTTGCCGTTTTTAGAAACCCCGAAGATGACATTTTTTATATCAAGCGTGTCGTCGGAATGCCTGGGGATAAAATATTTTACGAAAAAGGCAACCTCTACATCAACGACAATTTAGTTGAAAAATCAGTGCCTTCAGAAAACAAGCCCGACTGGGATTGGCTTCGCGCGGATGACTTCGAATTTCAAGGGCCAGAGGCTTTATCCATGTACGTTCACTGGGAAGAAAAACTTGGAAAATATTCGTACAGTGTTTTACTTCCAAAATATGAATTCGAAGAAGAATCAGGTCCATATACAGTTCCTGAAGGTCATTATTTCGTGATGGGTGATAACCGAAAAAATTCCAAAGACAGTCGACGAATGAAGCCTGAATTTAGATTCATCCCTTACGAAAATTTAGTCGGTAAAGCGATGTTTGTTTGGTTATCTTGTGAAAAAACAATGGGACGAGTCCCTTTGTGTAATCCAGCAACCATTCGCTTTAATAGATTTTTTCATTCGATCCATTAACTCATAAAAGATGAAACAACGACCACGATTATCCACAGTATGCATCCAATTCTTAGCCTTAGTATTCGGACTGCTCTCTATCCGTTGGTTTTTGTTCGAACCCTTCACTGTGCCTTCAGGCAGTATGTTTCCAAATTTATTAGTGAACGATTACATTCTTGTAAACAAAATGAAACCTGGACTAAAAATTCCCTACACAGACACATGGCTTATAGGTCCTTACCTTCCAGAGCGTG
>JANODG010000083.1:0-12641 GCA_031412575.1 Bdellovibrionales bacterium | reverse complement strand
CAATCAAATTAGACTCTTCATCGTTTGCTGTCCATACTGTATTAATGAAGGGAGCGTCTTCTGATCCTACGTTTAACATGCTTTCAACAACGTCTTTAGATTCAAAAACAATGATATCCCCTGCTGTCACTTGCAATAGCGCAGGTACATTTACGTTGTGAGAATCATATCCAATAAGTAGCTCGATGTCGTACCCATTCTGGACTCCTTTACAAGCAAGATCGCCCGGCGTTGCTAATGCAGCATTAGATAAAACTAATGATAAGATTGATACTAAAGCACAAGCTAATGATTTCATGATTTCCCCTCTTTTATTGTTTGTCTTCCCAACCCATTAACTAAATTTTAAATAAATTTCCGTCAACTTAATAAATTGCAGTTAAAGCAAACGTGTTATTAAAGAAATTAGGCAAAAACTAAAACAACAGACTTTTGTTTGACCGCCCATAAAAAGTTCCTCCCCTCTCAGCAGAGAATACATCAAAGAACTGCTTATTTATTCAAAAGAGGCTAATTCACTACCGTAGCGGTAGTGAATATTAACGAACGCGCTTAAAGTGTGAGTTATGGAATTAAGTAATAGTTCCCTTCTCGGGAGTTATGTAAGGAATTAGGTAACAGTTCTCTTTTTGTAATGAGATGCTATACAAAAAGGGAACTGTTATCTATGAGTTAGGCTAAAATTTGTTCTATGCGGCTTAGAATCACTTCTTTTCTTAATAATGGGAATAAATCTTTAATCTCAGTCCCATGGGCTTTTCCGATCAAAGCCACACGAAGGGGCATAAATAAGAATTTTCCTTTTAAATCAAGTTCAGCTTTGGCGCGATTCATAATTTGATCTAATGCATCTGAAGATGGATATTCAGTCTTCATGTTAGAAACTTCATCCTGCATTAATAAAAATAAATCTTTCGCTTTCGGCCACGTTAAAACTTCTTTGGCTTCGGCTTCAATTTCAAGTGGAGTTTCACTTAAAACTTTAAGAACAATGGGACCATCAGCTAAAGTTTCCATGTTCTGTTTATAGGTCACTAACACTTTCGCTTTCCATTCATCGGTACCAATAAACTTTAAACCAGCCTCTTTTAAAAAAGGATCTAAGCGATGCCATAATTCCAATTCAGGCAAACTTCGTAAATACTGAGAGTTCATCCACTTACATTTATCCATATCAAAAACAGCTGAGGCTGGATTAAAACGATCAATTGAAAATTCTGATACCATATCATCAACGGACATAATTTCTTTGCCACTTGGTGAACTCCATCCCACAAGCGCCATGAAATTTAAAAGAGCTTCAGGCAAATAACCCTGCGCTTTAAACTCATGAACAGAAGTTGCCCCATGACGTTTACTTAATTTCTGTCGATCCCCACCAAGCATGATAGATAGATGTCCAAATTCTGGAGGCTTAAAGCCTAAAGTGTCATAAATCATTAATTGTTTAAGGGTGTTACTTAGATGCTCTTCTGCTCTAAACACGTGGGTTATTTTCATCAAAGCGTCGTCTAAAGTGCACACGAAATTATACACAGGCATTCCTGAAGACCGAGCAATCACAAAATCCCCGATCATATCCGCAGGGAAGCTGATCTCGCCCCTGACGATGTCAGTAAATTTGAAATCTCTTTGACCATATTCGTTTTTAAATCGGATGGTGGCACTTTGAGTCTTTAGTTTTTCTTCAGCTTTTTTTAAATCCCAGTTTCTAAAAGGACTGTCGGGACGGAAAGGAACATTAGCCGAAATGGCTTTTTCGCGCTGCTGGTCTAATTCCTCGTCTGTTAAAAAACAGTAATAAGCTTGGCCTGCTTTAAGCATTTTTTGAGTATATTCATTGTAAATAGATTTTCTATCGCTTTGACGATAAGGACCGAAATCCCCTTTTTCTGAAAGATCTGGGTTTGGACCTTCGGCCCATGAAATTCCTAGCCATTCCAAATCCGTCAACATAGATTTAAGGTAGTTGTCTTGGCTTCGCTCTTCATCGGTGTCTTCCACACGAATGATAAACGAGCCACCAACAGATTTCGCAAACAAATAATTATAAAGCGCTGTTCTTGCTCCACCTACATGCAAATAGCCTGTAGGGCTTGGAGCAAAACGCACACGTGCGTCTGCATTTTGATTTGAATTTATAGAATTGGTTTTACTTTCTTGATTTTTTTTTAAATTAGTTTCCATCACTGCCGAAGATATCAGTGACTTCCTTAGATTTCAAAGTTTCTTCGTCAATTGCTAATTTTAATTCTTTCCAAAGTAAACCTTTGGCTTGTTCAAGTAAGTTTTTTTCGCCGAAGCTTAAATCTTTCTCAGTTTTTAGAGAAAAAAGATCTCTTAATACTTCTGCGATTTCAAAAACCGAACCTGTTTTTATCTTTTCCATGTAATCACGGTAACGACGGTTCCAGGTTTGGTTATCAATTTTTGTGCTTCTTGTTTTTAATATAGTAATCACTTTGCCGGCGTCATCTCTGTTGATGATTGGCCTTAAACCTACAGACTTAATATTGTTAGCAGGAACCATAACCTTCATTCCACTTTCCATAATTTTTACTGAGTAAAATTTTTGAGTGGTACCGAAGATTTCTTTCTCCTCAATGGATGTAACTTGACCCACGCCATGACCCGGGTAAACCGCATTGTCACCAACTTTGAATGTAAGCATTAATCCTCCTTAGGACTCTGAAATAAGATGAAAAATTTATCATTCTTGGCCCTAAATAGCAATCTGCGTCAGCACCAAATGCATTTATTACACGAATTGTGCCACCAAATTGCACATAAAAAGTTGGCCCAGGCCTTGCTCAATAACGCTTAAACATCGTGCACTTTGATTATGTGGTCATGGTCGCAGTTTGAATGAATACCGTAAGGAGTGTCCAGTGAAATTAAGCATTTTAATAAGTCGTCTTATTAAAGATACAAAAGATGTGGCTTCTAAAATCAGCCTAAAATCAAGCCTATATATAGGCGTAAACGCCTTCGTATTAAGCACGATGATGGTTGGTTGTGGTGGTTCGGGAAATTCGAAAAGAAATTCTAGGGAGCTTTTCACGCTAGAGATCAATGACTCTTCCTGCGGAATCAATATTAAGAAATCCTTCAATTCCCAAGAGCTTTTGTGTGAAAATATAGCTTATGAACTTTCTCGCCGGAGCTGTGCCCAAATTCAGTATCAAAGGGAATTTAACGACAATAATTGTCACCGTTTGACCTTTCCTTCCTTTGATTTAGGCGTACCAACTGTTGGTGGTGGGATCGTCATCGATACAGGTTCAGGTGAACTTCCTCAGGTTCCAGTCCACATAGATTACACGGCAGCAGATCAAGCTTATATAGAGATGATGATTGCCTTGGATCGTTATTACACAATCGATTCAAGTGATTGTATTGCGACTGTCATTAGAACAGGCGATAAATTTGATCTATGCTACATTGAAAGTTTGGATGATCATTGGAGTGGAGATGTTTACGACCCACAAAAGGATGATGAAGAAGTTTACAATTCAAACGGTGGTGAACGGGCAACTCCAAGGGTCCCAAGATTAAAAGATGAAGCAGAACCTGTTGCGGATGAAGACGATAGCCTTAAACCAGCGACTCGCCCTGACGCCACAGAGCCTGAAACGTCGGCAGATTTAGATTTTAATTTAGCATATTTTAATGAAGATTCCACACGCTATGAAGTCAGAACAGACAGCAGACTTCCGTTTTTAACAATCACAGCAAGAATCGATCAGGGAAGTCCCATGAGTGGTTTAGTGCATTCAAAGCCAAGTGATTTTTTGAATGTAAGTATTGCTGGTCAAGAAACTGCGTGCCCTACACTTAGAACACAACTTAGTACAACTGCAAATAATGTTATGGTCGCAATCATATCGATCGACAAAAGCGCAAATAGCGGTCAGATAGAAAGCTGTAGAAGTTTAATTTTGACTTTATCAACTGCACAAAGTTTTGACTTAGAATTCGAAACGCCAATGGTGTTTAGTGATAATTCTAAAGTACCTAACTTAATTAGATTTCGTAACCAATAAAAACTAAAGTTTACTTTGATAAAAACTTTAAAAAAATTAGCCCCGTCTTGGGGCTTTTTTTTATTTAAAGGCTTAAGTTTTAGGGTTCTCGCGAATTGACTACCAAGTCCATTTATACGAGATTTGACCCGACAACATTTAAATTCAAATATCTTTTATCGGAGGTTTCTTTTGACTCTCAGAGTGCGCGAAATATTAGGCTGGTACGAATCTGAAAATCCAGGGGTCTTAACAAACCTTTCACGAATCATGAACCACGGCAGACTTGCGGGCACAGGGAAGATGGTGATTTTGCCTGTTGACCAAGGATTTGAACATGGTCCGATTCGCACTTTTGCAATGAACCCCGATGCCTATGATCCCTACTACCATTTTGAACTTGCCATTGAATCTGGATGTAATGCATATGCAGCACCCTACGGTTCTTTGAAAGCAGGAGCAGCCAGATTTGCGGGTGAAATCCCATTGATTTTAAAAATTAATAATTCGGATTCATTATATAACGACAAGGGTGCGCCGATTTCTGCGATGACATCTTACGTGGATGAAGCTTTAGAATTGGGTTGCGTTGGAATTGGTTTTACAATCTATCCAGGCAGCGGCGAAAGAAAACAAATGTATGAAGAGATCGCTGAAGCTTCAAGGTATGCGCGTGAGGCTGGCTTAGTCGTTGTCATTTGGTCTTATGCTCGTGGTGCTCAACTTTCTAAAGAGGGCGAAACTGGCGTGGATGTGATTTGTTACGCGGCTCAGATCGCGGCGCAACTTGGCGCACACATCATTAAAGTTAAACCGCCTACAGATTTTATTGAGCAAAAAGAAAATAAAGCAGCCATCGAAAAAAACGGCGTTAAGATTTCAACCATGGCGGATAGAATTAAATTAGTCCTCCAATCGTCTTTTAACGGGAAACGAATTGTGATTTTTAGTGGTGGAGAAGCCAAAAGTGAATCTGAAATTTTAGAAGAAATTAAAGGAATTGCTAAAGGCGGAGGATTTGGAAGTATTATGGGTAGAAATGCTTTTCAGCGTCCTAAAAAAGAATCTATCAGTTTGCTTCATAAGGTTATGGATATATACGCCGGGAAATAAATTCTGATATCAGATAACTGATATCGGATATCTGATATCAGTTTTTTAAAACAATTTTTTGCAGGAACAAAAACTATGAGCATTAAAGATAATCCATTACGAGCAGAAAAATTTAGAAAACTTCATGATCTTCGAGAAGCTGGTATTGATCCTTATCCACATAATTTTAAACGCACTCATAAAATTTCCGAGTTATTAGTTAAAGACTCTGAATTTCAAGCGGGTGATGTAAAGCAAGACTTAAAAGCCACAATCGCAGGTCGCTTAATGACAAAACGTCCAATGGGTAAAGCTGCATTTTTTAACGTCTCTGACCAATCTGGAAACATGCAAGCCTATGTTCAAGTTTCTGAATTAAGCGACATCGATCAGCAGGCTTTTCATCTTTTGGACATTGGCGATATCGTTGGTGTGACTGGATATCTTTTTAAAACCAGAAAAGGTGAACTTTCAATCCACGTTCAAGAATTTAAAATCATTTGTAAAAGTGTTGAACCACTTCCAGAAAAATATCACGGCATTGCCGATATCGAAATTAAATATCGCCAGCGCTATTTAGACTTGATCATGAGCCCTGAGTCCCGACACGTTTTTGAAACTCGCTCTAAAATCATAAAAGCTTTTAGAACATATTTAGACAAAGCGGATTTCTTAGAAGTTGAAACACCAGTGCTTCAACCCATTTACGGTGGTGCTGCCGCTTACCCATTTTCAACACAACATCGTGCTTTAGACATGAAATTGTTTTTAAAGATCAGTCCTGAGCTTTATTTAAAGCGTCTAATTGTTGGGGGTTTTGAAAAAGTTTACGAGATCGGTAAAAACTTTAGAAATGAAGGTATTGATCGTTCCCACAATCCAGAATTTACGATGCTGGAGTGGTACGAGGCTTATACTGATTATTTTGATCAGATGAAGCGATTTGAAGACGTGGTGGCCTTCGTAGCCAAAGAGGCTACCGGAAGCACGAAAGTGATTTACCAAGATCAAGAAATTGATTTTACCCCACCTTGGGAGCGTATCAGCGTATATGATGCGATTAAAAAATATGGTAATTTTGATGTTTCAAAAGCCTCGATAGAGCAAGTCGAAAGCGAAATTAAAAAATATGATCCAAAATTTGAGGCGCACTCAAATTCAAGCAAAGGTCATTTGATCATGGAACTTTTTGATCACACCGTTGAACCAAAAATAGTTCAGCCGACATTCATTATTGATTTTCCTGTAGAAATTTCGCCACTGACTAAATCTCACAGAACAATCCCTGGTTTGGTCGAACGCTTCGAACCTATCTGCGCTGGTATGGAGATTGGAAATTCATACACAGAGTTGAACGATCCGGAAGAACAATTAGCCAGATTAAGTGAACAGGAAGAGCAACGTAAAGTGGATGAAGAAGCCCAACCCATGGACGAAGATTTTATTACGGCCATTGAAGTCGGAATGCCCCCAACGGGTGGAGTTGGAATAGGCATTGAGCGTATAGTCATGCTTTTAACAGATCAGCATTCTATCCGGGATATTTTATTGTTTCCAACAATGAAGCCAATTAAAAAAAGTTCGACTGAAAAGTCTGAGGATTGATACTTTTTTAAGAAGGTTACTATTTAAAATTAAGCTCTAAGCTGGATTTTAAATAGGTTAAAACGGCATCCACAGAAAAGTACAATTCTTTTTCTACAAATTTTGGATCTAAATTTTCTATCGCTTTACATTTTAATTTAAAGAACTCTGTTCCCATCATTAGTCCATTATGACTGATGATGGTAAAAATAGTTTTAACAGCCCACTTGATCGCCTCGTCAGATATATCATCCTTCATTTCGGACTTAATTTTGTGAAAAAATAACTGATGCCCCGGGGGCCCAATCATTTCGCCACCAACATCGTCCATAAAATTTTCTGCCCCAAAATGTTTAATGTGATCAGATAATAAAATTTTAAAAATATTAGTGACAGCAATTCTTTCATTTAAAAAAAATCTAAACACACGAATTGAAAAATCAACCGTAGAAAGACCGTCTTCGTCTAAGCTTTGAATACCTAGCTCTATCCATTCAAAATTGTAATCAAAGACTTTCAAATAAAGTTGTTCTTTATTTTTGAAATGATAGTTAATGGCTGCTAAATTGACGCTTGCTTTGGATGCAATTTCACGAATTGAAGTGCCACCATAACCATTTTGAGCGAACAAAAAGTTTGCCGCTTCTAAAATTTTATCTTTAGTGTTTTTTTCAATTTCAACGCTCGTCAAACTAATCTCGCTTTTTTAATTCAATTTCAATTTCAAACAATAAAAATACAACATACTTTTTTTTCAAATTACATTATAGCTTTGGTAAATAAGGGTAAACCTTAGATTTCATAAATTGATCGAAATCTTCTAAAATACCGTAAGCCGCGGGGATCCAGATTAGTGTCAAAATCGTACCCGATGTGAGACCCCATGCCAAAGCTAATGTCATAGGAATTAAAAGTGGGTCATTTCCTCCAATTCCGTAAGCTGTAGGAAATAAACCGACTACCGTTGTTAAACTCGTAATGATGACGGCACGTAGCCTTAACCCAGTGGCTTTAACTAAAACTTCATTGAAATCTGTAATTTTGCCTTCCGCTCGAAGCTCGTCAATAAAACTAATCAAGATAATACCAGAGTTTACAATGACCCCGCCTAATCCAATGATTCCAATCAGTGCTAAAAATGACACTGGTCGATCGTGTAAATAAAAAGCGATTGAGAAACCAAAAAGACCTAAAGGAATTGTTGTCATAATAATTAATGGCCTTAAATAAGATCTAAATAAAAAAACTAAAATCGCAAAAATACCAATCAGACTTAAATTTAGCGCCGCAAACAAGGAACTCATGGAATCGTTTGTTGACTCTTGGGCTCCACCAAAAACTAAATTCACGCCTGGAAATTTAGCGCTGTTTTCTTGAAAGACTTTACTAAGAACTGCATTGGCTTCTAATGAAGTCACATTAATGTTATCAACATCTCCCGTTAACGTTTTTGCGCGTTTAAAGTCGAACCTTTTTATTTGCGGAGTTCCTGGTAAAACTCTAAAGCTAGCAAATGAATTTAAGTTTACTAGATTTAACATGGGATCATTAACGACAAGTTCTTTTAAGCTTTCAACATTCTCTCGATAACTCTCTTCAAATCTTAAAATTAAGTCTATCTCTTTATTTTCTAAAGTTACGTCTGAAATTCGGTTCCCAGATATCGCCGTTCTAATTGTTGATCCAATACTGTCAACGTCAATACCAAGACGTGAAGCTTTAGCATAGTCTATGTCTACAAAAACTTCATCATCACCAATCACGTCATCAATTTTTAAATTCTCAACACCTTTAATTTTTTCGAGTTCTTTTGTAATTATCCCGATCAGTCCGTAAAGTTCTTCTTCTGAATTTGATCTAAATGTGGCCTCTATTGCATTTCCTACAGGCGGACCATTAATAAGCTCTTGAAATGTTAATGACTTAATACCCTTTGTTTTAATTGTTTTTAGATCTCTTAGAACTTCTGTGTATGGTCGATTAAATTTTGCATTCTCACTTACGTATAAAGATAGCATTCCGACGCTATTCCCCTCTTGAGATTTAGGGTCACCAATATCCATTTGTGAAATGCCGGCTCTTGATACGATGTGTACAACATCATCCTTTAGTACGTCTTTAACTTTTGCAGTAAGCTCTTTTAATTTATCGTGGGTTTGTTCAAGTCTTGTCCCTCTAGGCATTTCAAGCCTTGCTATATAAATTTCAGTTTGCTCCGCAGGAAAAAGTTCAAACTTATTCATGAAAGTCATCATAAAAATCGAAAATGCGACCGTAAAAATAAATCCAACAAAAACAAGATATCTGTGAACGACGACCCAAGACATTAGTTTTTCAAAACGAATTTCAATGACCTCATACCAACCCGGCTTTTGTTCTTCAAAAGTTTTCACTTTCAAAAGATCTTCTTGTTTTAAATTTCTTCCGGCCCAGACTAATCTCATTGGTAAAAACAAAAAGGATTCTAAAAGTGAAAATAACAAAGATACAGTGACCAAAATAGGAATAGCTTTGATGAACTGTCCTAGAATTCCCTTGGTCACAAGCATTGGTAAAAAGGCAGCAATTGTCGTAAACGCAGAAATAGCAATCGGAAGCCATAACACTTCAATAGAATTTATTGAGGCCTGAACATTGTCAAAGCCTTCACGCCTTAATCGAATAAAATTGTCACTGATCACAATGGAATTATCTACCAACATACCTAATGCAATCACTAAACCTAAAACTGAAATGGCATCAATATTCATCCCAAGACTAGGCATTACACCTAAGGTTCCTAGAATGGCTAAGGGAAGTGAAATTGAAGTCGCTATTCCGACTTTGCCGGGCAAAAACATAAACATAAATATAATAACAAGGACTAATCCTGAAATCGCGTTACTTTGTAAAACTTCGACTCTGTTTTTGACTGTTAATCCTTCAGAAAAATAAAGTATAAATTTTAAATCTTTATATCGTTCTCGATAGTCTTTAAGAACCAGATCTAATTGATTTACCATTTCAATGGTATCGGCCCCTGCTTTTTTGGTCACGACCAAAAGAGTCGCCTCTTCACCGTTGTACCTTGAGATTACTGTGGCCTCTTCAGAAGCATCTTTAATAGTCGCAATGTCACCAAGTAAAATGGTCTTTCCACTGAAGTTGGATCTCACAACTAAATTATTAAGGTCTTCAACGTTTCGTATTTTTCCTTCCACACGAACGAGTTGCTGTTGAACTTTAGCTCTTAAAGGGCCACCGGGTGTATTGGTATTTCTGCTTTGAATTTTTCTCATCACTTCGGAAACCGATATATAATTCGATTTCATTTTTTCTAAATCTAAAAAAATATCAAAAGCGCGCTCGCGGTATCCAACAGGACGTACCTCTTTAACAGCTTTATTGTCTTCAAGACTTTCTTTCAGTAAATCCGCAGTCGTGTCCCTTCTTCTGTCGGCATCAGATCCAATGACAGCAATTTCCATGACAGGAAACTCATCACTTTTTAATTCTGTAAAGGTCGGCAAGTCTTTCAAATCAGAAGGTAAACCCTGCGCTCGGTCCACGGCTTTTTGAAGATCGGCCATTGTCTTATCGACATCAATTTTTGGATCGTCCATATCGACTTGAACGACAATTGTCGAAAGACCAGCTTGGGATATTGATTTTACATCTTTAAGTCCATTGACGCCGCGAATTTCGTCTTCGATCGGCTTCGTAATCTTAGTTTCAACATCCGAAGCTGTAGCTCCATCGTAAGCGGTCACAATGATTGCTGTCGCCAAAGAAACTGAAGGATAACTTTCAGCATTCATAGTCGTGTAACCAACGTAGCCAAAGTAAATAAGTCCTAATGACAAAACGGTTGTGAACTTAGCATTTTCAATAAAAAAGAGGGAGAGTGATTTCATTTCTTAAATCCTGTTGAATTCGCATGGTGTTTCTGAATAGATACTTAAATAGTCGATCAAGGTATTAATAAGGGTTAAATTATTGTCTATCTCATTTAATTTATTTTGAATGTAAGAATCCTGTTCGCTGATCAATTCTTGAAGACTAATTCGTCCTTGATTAAATTTTTTACGGCTAACGTCTAAACTCGTGTTTAGGTAATTCGTAGTCTCTTTTTGTGAAGCTAAAATCTGATAAAGTGTTTCAATGATACGCACTGTCTCATGATGATAGGATTTTATTTTACTTAAATTCATTTGAGCTTGCGAAATATATCTATTCTTGATGGCTAATTCTGAAATTTCTTTTGTATTTGTTTTTGATCCATCTAGAGGAATTGATAAGTTCAGCGCTAATCTTGATCGGTCTCTAGGATCATCAACAAAATCTTGTCGGGCCCCATCATAACTAAAATCTTTTCCTACGTTAGAAACTTCAGCAACAAGTTTTAGATCTGGATCATTATACGAAGATAGTTTTCGTTGTTCTTGTCTTTCTTCTTGCATTAAAAGTTCTACAATTTCGTCGTACAGAGTAAACTCTAATGGTGTCTCCGTCTGACTTTTGATAATAGCTATGCACTCATACGCTTTTCGAATAGTTTGATCTAAATCATAAGGGGCAAGCACAAGATCTCGCCCATCGAATTCTGGAATGGATATTCTTAAGGATTTTAAATATTCACTTTCTTGATAGCTTAAACTAAGCAAGTTAGATTTTCTTGTACTGAGTTGGGATTTAAATCTTGCCGTTTCACCTGCGTCCGCAACACCAGAACGTTGTCGTTCTGAAGCATCTTTAAGTTGGTTTTCAGCAGTAACAATTAAGGATTCAACTAATATCTTTTGTTCTTTATTTGCCACCAAAGACCAATAGGTCTTTCGTAAATTTGATTCAAAAGTTTTAATATTAAGGGACTTTTCATATCCCGCACGCTTTAGGTTTAATGCTGTTTGTTTGAGATTGCTTTTTGTTTTACGCCCTAAAAAGTCTTTAAATAAATCCACAGTTAATCCCAGAACAACACCTTGAGTTGTTGCCCCAGATACAAAAGCATTTGTAGATTTTTGTCCAAAAGCCTTAACACTTAAATCAACACCATAAGCAGTAGGTTTAACTAGGCCTACATTATATTGAGATGCGCTTTGAGTGAAAGCATCAAAGGGTGCAAGTTGTCTTTCATTTGATTTATAAACTTCGCCGTCGGCATCCAACCTTAAACCCAGTTCGTCTTTTGCAGATAAGTAGTTACGCTTGGAATCTAAGAAGCTTGCCTCTATTTGCTGAATTTCTGGTGGTTTGTTTGAGATTACATTCTTTATTAAGCTTTCATTGAGCAAAAGAGTCCCTGCCAAGGATGAATTTTCTGAAGCAGCATTCACGTCTTTGTTTTCAACGCCCATTTTTACTACTGACGACTCAGTTTGTGCATAGGACCAACTCAACTTCATGCAAATAAAGAGAAAAAAAATCCCTAATTTTAATACCAATTTCATAACTAAACCTCGACCTTGAACTGAAATTCAAACAAACGTTTGAATTAAATTATAATTTTTTTAAATAACACACAAGGTTTATTAGTTGGGTCGAGCTTAATCTTTCAAAAAACAAACATATCTCTATTAGACGAAAGTGATGGACTAATTCTTCAGCAGAAATATTCATGAATATATGTAAATTAAGGACCTTGATTGATTTGAGGATGACGCACTAAATAATAGCGACCGGTGTTGCTGGCATTCTTAAGAGTTAATTTTTCAATCCTATGATGACATCAAAATTCAGTGCCAATTTTGCAAGCTAAGTGTAAGTTAAGACTATTACTTTTATATTAAAGACGCAGATTAGCAGAATTAAATACTTTATGTTTTGCATTCAGGATTCATGCGCATAAACTTTATTTCTTTTCGGAGCAATTTTGGCATTAGATTTACAAACCCCAATTCAGTTTTTAAAAGGTGTTGGTCCCGCGCTGGGCGATCGCCTTAGAAAAAAAGGGATTTATTTTGT